>NZ_JBSWXK010000017.1:0-66843 GCF_056160565.1 Neptunomonas sp. ABH4_499
CTTAAGTTCTCGCTTAGATAGGCTGAAATCTGGTATCTTTGACCTTCGATCAACTGCTTGTAACTCATGGTAATACTCTTTTTTGTTTGGCGACGATAGAGTACCACCAACAGGCAGTTGATCTCTCCTCACCGTTTAACCATGAGTGGTGCACTTATTATCTGAATTTGCGGAGTATTTTTGACATCGTTGGTCATGCTCACTCCTTGAGCTGGAACTGTAGGCACTCAATTTTAAGAAACATGCCATAGGCTATGCGCTAATGGCATGTTTCTCTGAAAGAAGGTTAGATTTTGATTTTTCTAAATTCTTTCAGCCCTTTCTTAGAGTCTACATTGTTTGTAGTGCAGAGGCTTTTCAGCTTCTTTATAACCAGAATGCTCGGTATACAACTCGCAAACATAATAACGACTAATGCCAGCAAGATAGCCGCTGTGACAATTAAACGCCCAACATCTGCTTCGCTTTGCGCATTAAACGTATAGCCTTTTAATATAAACGTGTACGCAATAAAGCCAAAAAATAAGGCTTGGCCTAGATAAACAAAAACCAACTTCTTTTGATGCTGTTTTTTTAGTTCGATAACTTCGTCTTTTGGTAGTTTTGAAAGGTAATCGGTGTTTTCAATCATACGTGACATGCTTTCATCCTGAATGCATTATATAAGGTAGGTCGTTATTTTACGAAACAAACCTACCTCTTGTCTGTAAAGTGTACAGATGTCTTAAAACGCGCTCGTCGCGATGTAAAGACAGCACAGCATGCTGCTGACAAATACCAGTGATCGGATCAGACCCAACCCCTTGGCGTAACAGATTACAAACAGGACGCGTAAGGCTAAATAAACCCAAGCAATGGTATCGAATTGGTGCATATCGACATTGTTGGCGTAAGCGATGAAAGTTACGGCCACAAAGATGATAAGGGCTTCCCAGCAGTTATTCTGAGCGGCCACTAAACGCGCGCCTAAGCCTTTTAGCTCCGTGTATTGTCCACGTGGGTTGCGATTATCGATCTTCCCAAGCTGTTTAAATCGCACATAGGCAGTCATCCAGGTTAAAACAAATGGGAATAAGGTCAGAATAAACAGTACGTAATAGATGTGTGCCATAGGAAGGTCGCCATGCTAAAGGAGACCTTAACATTAGCACTCAATGGCATTCACGGCCAAACCGCCTTTGGAGGTTTCTTTATACTTGTCCTGCATGTCGCGGCCGGTGTCGCGCATGGTGCGGATCACCTTATCCAACGAGATGAAATGCTCGCCATCGCCGCGCAAAGCCATTTGTGCGGCGTTAATCGCTTTTACGGCCGCAATGGCGTTGCGCTCGATGCAGGGGACTTGTACTAAGCCGCCCACCGGGTCACAAGTAAGGCCTAGGTTATGCTCAAGACCGATCTCGGCGGCGTTTTCCACTTGGGCTTCGCTGGCCCCTAAAACTTGCGCAAGCCCAGCGGCTGCCATGGCGCAGGCGCTACCCACTTCCCCCTGACAACCCACTTCAGCACCCGATATAGACGCATTCTTTTTGCACAACGCGCCAATCGCGGCCGCAGCCAACATAAAGTCGACGACATCGCTATCGCTCGCGTCAGGGTTAAAGGTCATGTAGTACATCAGCACCGCTGGAATAATACCGGCCGCGCCATTGGTAGGTGCCGTTACCATACGCCCACCTGCGGCGTTCTCCTCATTCACCGCTAGGGCATAAAGGTTAACCCAGTCCATCCCCGAGAAGGTGGAGCTGATCACGTTCGCTTTGGTGCCTTGCTTTAACGAGGCGTGCAGCGAGTTAGCGCGACGGCGAACATTTAACCCACCAGGTAAGATGCCTTGATGATTTAAACCGTTTTCGATGCACTCTTTCATCACCGCCCAAATCTGCAGTAAGCCTTGGCGGATCTCGTCCCCTGTGCGCCAGACTTTCTCATTTTCCATCATCAATTGGCTTACGCTTAATTGATGCTGAGTGCACAGCTCCAGCAGTTGCACGGCGGTATTAAAATCGTAAGGGACGTCGGTTTGTGGCACTAAGTGCGCATCGCGCGTCGCTTCGCTTTGGTCCAATACAAAACCGCCGCCAATGGAGTAGTAGGTGTTTTCGTACAAAACGCAGTCATCGCTGTAAGCGACAAGGCGCATGGCGTTTGGGTGGTAAGGCAACGGGTCGTCAAAAAAGCGAACGTCGGTCGCGTAAATAAACTCGATTGGGTGGCTGCCATTCAGCGAAAGCTGGCCTTGCTCGATGGTGGCCTCAACGCGCGGGTGCAGCTCGTTAGGGTTAACTTTATCGGGCCACTCGCCCATCAAACCCGCAATGATAGCGCGATCCGTTGCGTGGCCTTTACCCGTAGAGCTTAATGACCCGAACAGCTCTACATGCACCGCTTTTACGTGTGGTAGTAAATTCTGGGCGTGTAGGTGTTCTGCAAATAACGCCGCCGCACGCATCGGGCCGACCGTATGAGAACTCGACGGACCAATACCGACCTTAAAAAGATCAAATACGCTAATACTCATACGGTGTACCTCAAGCCACGGCTTTTTAGATCATTATTCTGTTGGGTTAATACGCGATTATCAGTGGCCTTCAGCACTGAAACATTGCACGAAACGACATGCGATTCACTTGGATCGACGTTCACTCATCTGTTCTTTTTATTAAGTGATATCACAGGGATTATAGGGTGCTTGGGCTAAAATGTTGACCATTAGGTTTGTTGTATACCAGACGAAGGTCGAAGTGATATGGATAAGCTGAGGCGAAGAGGGGCATGATGCCCCTCGCATGAATCATCAGTTCGAAAACACGACCGTGCGTTTCCCGTTTAAGAACACGCGTTTTTGTACGTGGTAACGTACGGCGTTAAACAGCGTAATACGCTCAATGTCCTGACCTTTGGACACCAAATCCTCAGGGTAGAGGGAGTGATCCACAGTCTGAATGCCCTGTGTGATGATCGGGCCTTCATCCAGATCGTTATTCACGTAGTGAGCGGTCGCACCCACCATCTTCACGCCTTTCTCCCACGCTTGGTGATACGGCTTAGCGCCTTTAAAGCCAGGGAGCAGCGAGTGGTGGATGTTGATCGCTTTGCCATCCAGCGCTTGGCACATCTCAGGTGAGAGCACCTGCATGTAACGAGCCAGCACCACCAGATCGATGTTGTACTCTGCCAACAGTTTTAAGATCTCGGCTTCTTGCTTCGGTTTGGTCTCAGCCGTAATCGGCAAGTGGTAGTAAGGAATGTCATGCCACTTGGCCAGCGGCTCAAGGTCTGGGTGGTTGGAGATGATCACAGGAATGTCGATCTTTAGCTGGCCGGTACGGTGGCGGTACAGAAGATCGTTCAAGCAGTGATCGTATTTCGACACCATGATCGCCACACGGGAGCGATACCCCGGTGGGGTCAACTGCCAGGTCATTGCAAATTCGTTTGCGCGGGCTTGGAAACATTCGTTGAACTGCTCGGGGCTAAAGTCGGCGTGTTCTGGGTGAAACTCGATGCGGATAAAAAAGCGCTCAGACTCACGGTCATCGTACGAGTGAATCTCGTCAATGTAGTTGCCCTGTTCGGCCATAAAGCGGGTCACGACATCCACTGTGCCAATCGTGCTTGGGCAATCGGCGGTGAAGATCCAACGGTCAGTGATGGGGGATTGGCTCATATGTTTTACCTTTGTGATAAGGGCTAAGCGTAAGCGTGTTCAGAGCTGGTGGGCGGTTTGGGCCATCAGCAAAAAAAGGGCATCGATGCCTCATCGATACCCGTAAAAACCGTGCTGTCCTCTCGATTGCTTTCCAGGGGTTAGACAGTCGGTTCGGCCTGTGTGAGGTCACCACCGGTCGCGATGATCGACCTGATCGGGTGAGCGAATCAGGTGCGAACAACTAAGCCGTATTCTTGGCTTGCGGCTTGAATCCAACGCCACAAGTAATCCGAGAAGCTACGGCGTACCACCAACTCGAACTGATCTTCGCCGGTGCGACGAATCAGCGCGGTGGATTTGGCAAACAAGGTGCTGACCGCTTTACCCACGGGGAAGGCATCCAAGTGAAGGTCCACAGGCGTGCTTTTTTGCATCACACGAAGCGCATCGGGTCCACTGAGTTCAAACACCGTTTGGCCGCCGCTCACGTTGACCACGCTGTAGTGCCCTTCGATCTGCTTACGCAGTGACTCTTCGACCGTAAACGCACGCTCGTTAGGCAGTACGACAAGCCACTCATCAGGGCCGACCCAGCGTACCGAGAGGTCACCGTTTTCAGCGCTGGTCAGCGCTTGTGTGGGCAGCGTTACCCCAAGCACATTCTCACAGCCACGCATAAAGCTTGCGTTGCTTGGCTGGCCACGCAGGGTCAAATGTCCCAGCAGTGGCTTTTCGCAAAAGAACACGCCCGCCTGACCATCCCGAAGGGATGGACGAGGTGTCATATTGGTGTGGTGCAGCGGGGATTGGCCGCTGACCGACGCAGGTACTTGGTTCATGGTTGCACAATGGTGCTCATGGGTACCGGAATGGGCTTCGGTTGCCGTTGTCGGGGTGAGTACTTCAGACATTCTGACGCTCTCCTTTAGGGTCCAAGAAGATAGGGCTGCAGATTTCAGCCTCGATCACGCTACCGTCTTTCATTGGGTAGTAAACGGTGTCACCCATTCTGTTCAGACCATCGCTGATGAAGCCCATCGCGATGCTGTGTCCCAAGTTGGCGCTGTAGTAGCTGGAGCTCACATGGCCCAGCATGGTCATCGGGATCGGTTGTTTTGGATCCGCCACCGCTTGCGCACCTTCTGGGATCACCGCTTTCGGGTCTTTGGTTTTTAGGCCCACCATCTGCTTACGGGCGGCGCGAAGGTTATCTTCACGGTTCATGCCACGCTTACCGATGTAGCTGAACGGTTTCGCGTTCGATACACACCAGCTCATGCCCAAGTCGTGCGGGGTCACCGAGCCGTCGGTGTCTTGACCAACGATGATGAAGCCTTTTTCGGCACGCAGTACGTGCATGGTTTCGGTGCCGTACGGTGTTAGATCGTATTTAGCACCGTGCTCGAAGAGTTTTTCCCAAACGTGCAGGCCAAAGTTGGCTTGAACGTTGATCTCAAACGACAGCTCACCGGTGAACGAGATTCGGAACACACGTGCAGGTACACCTGCGACCGTGCCTTGACGCCAGTCCATGAACTTGAAGTTCTCGCCAGACAGATCAATGTCGTCGCACAGATCTTCCAACAGTTTGCGGCTATTAGGTCCCGAGATCGTCATGGTTGCCCAGTGATCGGTCACCGAGGTGAAGTAGACTTCAAGCTCTGGCCACTCGGTTTGATGGTACAGCTCAAGCCATTCCAGTACGCCGGCGGCGCCACCTGTCGTGGTGGTCATCAAGAAGTGGTTTTCACCCAGGCAAGAGGTCACACCATCGTCGAAGACCATGCCATCTTCGTGGCACATCAAACCGTAACGGCATTTACCCACCGCCAGTTTGGCCCACGCGTTGGTGTACACACGTGCTAAGAACTCACGCGCGTCTTTACCTTGGATATCAATTTTACCCAGAGTCGAGGCATCCAGAATGCCGACGCTGTCGCGGGTCGCTTTACACTCACGGTCCAGCGTTTGCTGCATGGTTTCGCCCGCTTTTGGGTAGTACCAAGGGCGCTTCCACTGACCGACATCTTCAAACAGCGCGCCGTGCGCCACATGCCAGCTGTGCATCGGGGTGTAACGCATCGGATCAAACAGATCTTTCGCGTGCATACCAGCTACCGCACCAAAGGTGACAGGCGTGTAGTTCGGGCGGAACATGGTTGTGCCGGTTTCTGGAATGGTTTTACCCAGTACATCGGCGGTGATCGCCATGCCGTTGATGTTACCGAGCTTACCTTGATCCGTACCAAAGCCCATCGCGGTGTAACGCTTAACGTGCTCGATCGACTCAAAACCTTCGCGGGTCGCAAGCTCAATGCCTGCGGCAGTCACATCGTTTTGGTAATCCACAAACTGTTTTGGCGCACGAGAGCGTTTTTTCGTGTGCGGCACATAAAAGAGCGCCATCGCAGGGCCAACGCCAACTTCTGCAACCGCAGGGGCTGTGATCTCGACCGGTGTTTTACCCAGTTCGGTGATCACCTTCGCGGCGCTTTCAAACCCTTCGCCAATGGCGCGGTCGTACGCCAGTGTACCGTTGATGCCGCCAGCAAACAGGCAGTTTTGGTTGGTTTTACCCGGCAAGAAGCCGATCGCTTCATCGCTCCAGATCGGGCGTGTGCCGGTGTGGCAGCACAGGTGAATAACAGGGCTGTAGCCACCAGAGCTTGCGATGGTATCGCAGCTGAGCTTTTGAGTGCTGCCCGAAATTTGACGACCATCGGCGCTGATGGAGGCCACCAAAGCACCGCTCACACGTTTCGTGCCTTGGGTATCGATGACCGCAGAACCTGTGATGATGTTCAGGCCTTTTTTACGTGCCCTCTCGATCAAATCGCCTTGTGGGTTGGCGCGGGTATCCACAATCGCCACCACTTTACGGCCTGCTTCGGCCCAATCCAGCGCGGTTTGGTAGGCGTAATCGTTGGTGGTCATCAAGACCAGCTCATCGCCTGGTACCACGCCGTAACGGTTGATGTAAGTCGATACCGCCGACGCCAGCATAGAACCCGGCAAGTCGTTGTTGCCATACACCAATGGACGCTCGTGAACGCCGGTGGCCAACACCACATGGTGCGCACGGACACGGTGCATACGCTGACGCGCTTGGCCTTCCGGTGCGCGATCGCCTAGGTGATCGGTTAAACGCTGGTGGATGGTTAAAAAGTTGTGATCGTGATAGCCGTTAACGGTCGCGTTTTTCAGAATCGTCACGTTCGCATTTTTGCTCAGTGTCGCTTCCACTTCGCTGACCCAAAGCGATGCTGGATTGCCGTTGATCTCAAGCGTGCTGGACAGCAATGAGCCACCTAACTCGTTTTGCTCATCGGCAATGATCACACGCAAGCCGCTTTCAGCCGCCAGCAACGCTGCAGCAAGACCGGCTGCACCTGCACCCACAACCAATAGGTCGCAGTGCTGGTTCATCTGATCGTAAACGTCGGGGTCTTTTTCCGTGGACGAACGACCAAAACCGGCCGCTTTACGGATGTACTTCTCGTACGTTTCCCACATGTTTTTTGGGTACATGAAGGTTTTGTAGTAGAAGCCAGGAGGCATCATTTTGCCACCGATTTTGCCCAGCGCGCTCATCATATCGAAATCAGCGTTTGGCCAGCCGTTGGTGGCGGTGCAGGTTAGCCCGTCAAACAGCATCTGCTGTGTGGCGCGCACGTTAGGTACTTGAGTTGCTTCGGTCGAACCGACTTGAAGAATCGCATTGGGTTCTTCGGCACCGGCGGCCATGATGCCGCGTGGGCGGCTGTATTTGAAACTACGGCCAACAATGTCGACGCCATTGGCTAACAGAGCAGAGGCGACCGTGTCCCCTTTAAAACCCGGGTATTGCTTACCGTTGTAGTTAAAGCTGATCGGTTTGCTGCGGTCGATACGACCGCCCGTGCTAAGACGATTTTTCTGGCTCATCTTCCGGGCTCCTTAAACTGCTTCATCGGTGAACTGTGGTTGTTCACCCATGAGGTACACTTCTTTGATTTCGTAAGTTACGGTGTCGCGTGTCATGTTAAAGAACTTACGACAGCCCGCGCTGTGGTACCAAATTTCGTGGCGCAGACCCTTGGTATTAGGGCGGTAGTACATGTAGTCGCCCCATTCCTCGTCCGTGCAGTTATCTGGGTCCAGCGGGCGCGGAATGTGAGCCTGACCTTTGTGATGAAACTCTTCCTCTTCGCGGTATTCTTCGCAGTGAGGGCAATAAATATGAAGCATGTTTTTCTCCTTACTGCTGATCAGTGAGCCACACCGGCCGCGCCGTGCTCATCAATCAATTTGCCGGAATGGAAGCGGAACATCGAAAACGGATCCGCAATCGGGTGAGCGCGTCCTTCAGCCAAGGTCGCTGCAAACACATGGCCTGAACCGGGTGTTGCTTTAAAGCCACCGGTACCCCAGCCGCAGTTAAAGAACAGACCGTTAACCGGTGTTTCCGAAATGATCGGGCAAGCATCCGGTGTGGTATCTACAATGCCGCCCCATTGACGGTTCATGCGTACCCGACTAAAGATCGGGAACATCTCAACGATGGCTTGTAACGTGTGCTCAATCGTTGGGTAGGAGCCGCGCTGGCCGTAACCGGTGTAAGAGTCGATGCCTGCGCCGATGACCAAGTCGCCTTTGTCGGACTGCGAGCAGTAACCGTGTACGTGGTTGGACATAACAACGCAGTCGATGATCGGTTTGATTGGCTCAGATACCAAGGCTTGCAGTGGGTGCGATTCGATGGGCAAGTTAAAGCCTGCCATTTTCGCCAATACAGAGGAGTTACCCGCCGCAACACAGCCAACGCGATCGGCTTTAATCACGCCGTGCGTATTGGTTTTTACGCCTACGATGGTGTTGTTCTCGATCACCATATCGATCACTTCGCA
Source organism: Neptunomonas sp. ABH4_499 (assembly GCF_056160565.1). NCBI lineage: Bacteria > Pseudomonadati > Pseudomonadota > Gammaproteobacteria > Oceanospirillales > Oceanospirillaceae > Neptunomonas > Neptunomonas sp. ABH4_499. Next base: position 8,539 of record NZ_JBSWXK010000017.1, read on the forward strand.
GCCTTGGATCAGATCCACACCCAGTGCATCGGCACCGCGAGCATAACCCCACGCAACCGCATCGTGACGCGCGTTACCGCCGCGACGTTGCACGGACGCTCCCAATACTGGGTAACGTGCGTTAGGGGAGCAATCCAGTGCCGGGATCTCTTTTTGCAGTTGCTCCGCATCCAGCATCTCGTTGTCGATGCCGTTTAAGCGGTTGGCATACACAAGGCGCTCGTTGGTGCGCATATCCTGCAGGGTATGACAGGTGTGATAAACACCGCGCTGCGAGAACATTACGTTGTAGTTCAAATCCTGAGACAAACCTTCCCACAGGCCCATCGCGTGCTCGTACAAACGCGCCGCTTCATCCCACAGGTAGTTAGAGCGCACGATGGTGGTGTTACGTGCCGTGTTACCACCGCCTAACCAGCCTTTCTCGATAACCGCCACGTTGGTGATGTTGTGCTCTTTGGCTAGGTAGTACGCTGTAGCCAGTCCATGACCGCCGCCCCCAACGATGATGACATCGTATTTCTTCTTCGGCGTGGGGTTACGCCACTGGCGCTGCCAGTTCTCGTGATGCGTTAAACTGTGTTTTAACAGTCCAAAACCTGAATAATGCTGCATCGTCTCAGCTCCAACTGCCCACTTGGGCGCGATCTATGGATTTGTTTCAAAAGGTGTCAGCGAATCAATCCCGCCATGACACCTTTACTCATCGAGTGCTCGCTTAGCGATACACTGGGTAGTCTTTGCACAGGGCTTGGACTTGGCCTTTCACCTGCTCGATAGCGCCTTCAAGCGCGGCTTCATCGTTCAGCACATCCAGGATGTCGCAGATCCAGCCCGCCAAAATTTTGCATTGCGCTTCTTTGAAACCACGCGTCGTGATCACAGGGGAGCCAATACGCAGACCCGACGTGACAAATGGCGATTGAGGGTCGTTAGGCACGGCGTTTTTGTTCACCGTGATGTGCGCACGACCTAAAGCTGCATCCGCCGCTTTACCGGTCAGACCTTGGCGGATCAAGCTCAGCAAGAACAAGTGGTTGTCGGTACCGCCCGATACCACATCAAAGCCGCGCTCAATGAACACATCCGCCATTGCACTCGCGTTTTTAACCACTTGGGCTTGGTATTCTTTGAACGCAGGCTCCAGTGCTTCTTTAAACGCAACGGCTTTACCCGCGATAACGTGCATCAGTGGGCCACCTTGGCCACCTGGGAATACCGCCGAGTTCAGTTTTTTCTCGATCTCTGGGTTGCTCTTCGCCAAGATCAAACCACCGCGTGGGCCGCGCAATGTCTTGTGGGTCGTGGTGGTGACCACATCCGCATACGGCATAGGGTTCGGATATGCACCGGCGGCGACTAAGCCTGCAACGTGTGCCATATCAACAAACAGGAAAGCGCCTACGGAATCGGCGATCTCGCGGAAACGCGCCCAATCCACAACGCGTGAGTAAGCCGAGAAGCCCGCAACGATCATCTTTGGCTTGTGCTCTTTCGCCAGTTGCTCCACTTCGTCGTAATCGATCTCGCCAGTTTCGGCGTTTAAGCCATACTGAACCGCGTTGTAGATCTTGCCCGAGAAGCTAACGGAGGCACCGTGTGTTAAGTGACCACCATGCGCCAAGCTCATACCCAGAACAGTATCGCCCGGTTGGCAAAGCGCCATGTACACCGCAGCGTTCGCTTGGGAGCCAGAGTGAGGCTGTACGTTGGCGTAATCCGCACCGAACAGCTCTTTAGCGCGACCAATCGCCAGTTGCTCGACTACGTCTACGTACTCGCAACCGCCGTAATAACGTTTTTCCGGATAGCCTTCAGCGTATTTGTTAGTCAGCACAGAACCTTGTGCTTCCATAACGCGTGGGCTGGTGTAGTTTTCGGACGCGATCAGTTCGATGTGGTCTTCCTGACGCTGCGCTTCATTTTCAATCGCTTGCCACAGTGCAGGATCAAACTCGGCAATCGTATCGGTCTTCTGGAACATGTGTGTCTCCACCTTTGGAAAAACCGTCATCAACGGTTCTTGAGTTCTTTCCAGCGATGGTAAAGGCGCAGGCGGGGCTGATGATGTGTCCTAACGCCCTAGGAATGTCCGAAAGCGACAAGGGGATTTACGTGTCGTTTTCCAAACAATCGCCTCGTTAGTTTTTTGACCTGCCGCCTAGAAACTAGGGCAATGCCCAAAGAGGTGTATGAGCGCAAAACCCAATCCGATCATTAGCGGTTGCTTGGTAGTAGAACTTCGCGCGGAAGAGTGGCGGGGCGGTAATGCCGGCGTCTGGCCTAGTGAGTAGGGATGTACCCTTAAGGTACGGGTTGGGGTATATTGAATCTTGCGGTGCAAAGGATGTATGCACGAACGCTTAAAGACTTTAAACGTACCTTAACTGACAGGGATGTAAGATGAATTCATTTGAATATGATTTCACAGAAGCGATTCTAGATGACCAACGTTTTGTAAATGAAAACCTTAAAGAAATTGAATTGGCTTTTAAAGATGATAATCTTTCTTTAGGTATGTATTTGTATTCGTCTTCGATGTTGTTTATTTTGGATAATATTCTTAGGCGGGTGCAAGGTAATAATATTAATGATTTTTCAGATGTTGTAGTAGATTGCAACTTTTTGTTTGATCTGTTCGAAGAAGTGGTAGAAAAAAATCTTGTTTCCTCTATTAGTCTGTTAGCTTTTAATAGGCTTTCGAATGAAAGGGTTGCTAGTCTTTTATTTGTTTTGTCCTTTTGTGTTGATAGAGGTTCTTACATTAAATTTATATCCTGTTCCAAATTTGATAACTTGAATTTTCTGTCTTTCTTAAAGCTTTTATATAAAGGTAGTGTTTGCCCGCTTTCTGTTGATAACAGAGAGTATGATAAATTGCTTCAGTTGAATAGCGGTGCAGCAAAAGAGGTGATCCCTGATTTTCTTAGGTCTTGGCCGTTATATCTTAAAAAAGATAAAGTTTCCTTTTGTTCTTATAGAAGTAATGGTAGAAATAATAAAGGTGCTTGGGATGGAGATGACTGCTACATTGTTATGCTTCTATCATTTCTATTTAGTGTTGATAAGGATCTAGACCCTAATGAAGAGTATCTACCCACCCACTTAATGCCTTTGTTCAAAGAGCGCTTTCCACTGTATGGCGTTTTAAGTAATGCTTCGCTTCGTGAATCTGCAGTAACAGTACCGCCCGCGGTGAAAAATACAGATATCCACCCTTACGCACAAACCATTCTGAATGAAGAGGAAGCCTTCATCGTTTCCGCTATCTATGCCTATTCTACTCTTGAGTATGTCAACGAGGTCTTTAAGCATCAGGAAGCGTCGGAAGATCTGATGGAGTTTGTCTCCATGCTCAATTGCAGCGAGTGTGAAGTGGGTGGCTTTGCATCAGACGAAATCTATTTCTCGATAGAAGTGGATCATAAGAATAAAGAGTCGGCGATTGAGTTTCTGAATCGCGCAGCGAGCTATATTTATGGCTCTACCTTCGAATTTGATCTGTTAGCGTGTGACACCGTTTATGAAACCATCCAAACCTTTAATCGTGCGCTTGAGCCGCTAGGCGGCATGGTTTACTCACTGGATACCGGTTGCGATAACTATCTGTTTTTTATTACGGATACAGCGAATAAAGCGCAACTGGATCGTATTTTTGAAGAGGTTTAAGGGGCGGCAGATGATGTATCCATATTTTAAACAATCTCTCCTCATCGCTTTAGGAGCATTTTTTTTTGCGATGAGTCCTACCTATGCGGCGGCCGAGCTAAGTTGCCCGCATGGTGAAACGTCTGCCGTAAAGCTTTATGTTCGGTCATTAAAATATGACCCTACCGTAGGCGGGTTGCTGTACGATTTTTACGTGCATAAATACTATCACCCTTCGGGTATTGAATATGTCACTTACAGTGGTACGGCCAAGAAAAACCCAGACGCAGGTATGATGCCGGTGTCTAAAAAAACACTTCATTTGTTTGATAAAACGATCACCTATAGCGACGGTAACCGATCGGAGCGCTCGCCGACTGATATAAAGGCTCGCTCTAAGATTCCTATTTCGTACAAACGCGTAAAGAACAGTTCAGATTTACCTTCGTATGACGGCTTTAAGTGTAACCCTTCGGTAAATAGTATGGGTGAGATGCATATGGAAGTCTGCAACGTACTGATTTACGGAAAAGTGGCGACCGTATCGGGGGAGACTCGTGTGGGCGGTTCAAATACCAGCACGCGATTTCTATCTTTAAGTCAGAAGTGCGTTCCAAAGCATTACTTTGAAGACCTTTAGTATTGTCGTTAAACGTTATGCAGATAAAAAATGGCTCCCGAAGGAGCCTTTCTACTATGGGTTATCCAGCAAATAGAGCTTGCTGAAGGACGCGCCTTCACAGGCGTAGTCGGTTTCGAGGCCTTCTTGCTCAATGGTAAAGCCGACCACTTTTTTCGGCCCGATATCCGGATCAGTCCGATCATAGAGGCTGACCTGTTTATCACCTACAGAAAAATCTAACGTATGCATGGTGACTTGAGGCCGAATGTAAGTCTCAAAAGAAAACTCATTGTTGAGTGTCCCCATCTGCTGCTTAGTGCCAACTGTGTCGGTTACCGTCGCTTCCAATTGATTTTCAGAATGAGAAAGGGTGATGGAGTAGTCCGTACTGGTGCACTCAAATACAGTAACCCGTTGCTCGTTTTCTTTTAACGTATCGCTCGTACACGCCGATGAAACCAAGGTCAAAGTGGTAACAGACAGGGCGGTAGCGAACCGCTTAATCTTTGTATTCATCGTAAGCCTTTTGAAGTTTTGTGTCGTAACTGTTCTCGGCGTATGAAGGCCCGTTATAGCCACGTGCAAAGGTAGCCCAGTTCTTAGAGATAAGGGCTGAGTCTAAATTAGTGGATTTTAGGTACTTTACTAAAGCGGTTAAATGCTTAGCTTCAGATTCGAACATATCTTTTACAAAAGATTCCACGTCTGAATAGCCGCATAATTTATAGTTGAATCCCATAATCTGGAACTTGCCCCACGACGCGGCCTTTAGCGCTTCTTTACGGTTTAAAGTCATAGCCATGATCAAACGTTCGTATTCTTTTTCACCGCCTTTATAGAGCTTTCGGTTCCAAGATCGGCTAGAAATGTGTGGATGAGTCTTATCGTAAGCTCTAGAGGTGTTGCGCGAGAAAATATGAGCTTCATATAGAATTTTTGGGCGGCCAGAGGCTAAAAAAGCACTTCCACGTGTTTCTACCTTAGCTACAGCTTTAATTGCAGCTACTTCGCATCCTATAAGCGCAGCTGCGCTTGTGTAGTCATCCTCAGTAATTTCTGATCGTGCTGAAACTACAGGGAGATGGGCACTTTGCTTTGCAGGACTGAGGCGAAGGTGTGACTTCATAGACGATTCAGTTCGTCCACGAGGATCTACACGTCCATCGGGCTTAATCATCCGGACGACGATCTTCTGGAACTCAATGATTGCGGCAACGGTTTTCGATTTTTCAGGGTTTCTGCCGAGTGTGCCGTCAACGGCTAGAGTTTTAATGTTGGGGATAAATCGGCTTAAACCATTGAGTGTTGTTTGAATGGTTTTGACATCACTAGGGTTGTTGGTGCCATCGACACCAACAGAACGCGTAATTAAAGACATGCATAACTCCATTTATGCAAATAATTGGAGTCTTCATGGTAAATATTTTGTATGTCCTAATCAACGTTATACAACAGGCAGCATCACCATCAAGACGGCTTAGCAAACCAACCCTGCACCCACTCCAGCAGACTGGTTTCTTCAACCTGAATCGACTTAAGCTTTTCTTTAAGGATATCCATCGGGGCTAATGACGTTTTGACCAAGATGTCTTCACCATCTCGCTCGTACTGGACGCTGAAATAAAAGTGCGAGCGGGTCACGTGCAGGAGTTGGTTGAAGATCAGTAAAGGTTGCTCTTCGCTGTGCATCATCTCCGGTGCGGGGAAAAACTTACCCAGCGTGAGGCTGTCGGCTATCTCTTCCACTTCGGTGTCGCACACAAGGGTGTGCAGTTCTTGGATGCGTCGTGCGAGTGTTTCATCAATCGCGATCTGAAACAGGCGAAGGTCAGAAGCCCCAGGGCCTTTGGTCGGCAAAGACAATGTGTTTGGCATGATGTATCCCTCGCTGAGCGTGATCATTGACGCATGATGCGATCGGTTTTGGACATCCCTGAAAACCGCTAGGGGTGTGGTTATCTATTATACGGCCGTTTTATTCAAAGAGATCAGGAAAAGTTCCCTTATTTTTAAACTTTTTTTGTTCAGCTTCCTAGAACGCAATGTTCCGCATGTTTCCTGTTTATAACGTAGCGGCTACTGCTAGAAATCAGTATCATAATGAGAATCATTCTCCTTACTGTTTGGGACGACAAGGGTAATACCATGATCCATTCTGCTTTACGTCACACCTTTAAGCGCAGCCTGTCAGTGTTAGCGTGTTCGGCTGCTTTGATTTCTGCTCCGTTTGCTTTTGCGGATGCGTACAACGTTGAGACTCTATACGGTTCGATCACTGTGCCAGATGAGCCACAACGTGTGGTTGTTTTGGACGATGCGGCATTGGATACCGCTTTAACGGTTGGGGTAACACCGGTGGGTACGTTGGCGACCCGTGGCGGTACGGCGGTGCCAGATTATCTGCAAGAAAAAGCCGGTGACATTCAAATTGTAGGCGCAGTACGTGAGCCAAACCTTGAGGCAATTTTTGCTGCAGAGCCTGACTTGATCATTGCGACCAGCAGCACGGATAAAGCGCTGTACGATAAGCTGTCACAAATTGCCCCAACGGTCGTGTCGACTTACAAAACCGGCCAGCCGTGGGAAGAGGGCGTGATGTTCTACGCGACTGCACTGAACAAAGGCGATGAGCTAAAAGGCAAAATCGATGAGATCCACACCCGCTTGGCGGATCTGAAAAGCCAACTGCCAGAAGGTAAAACCGTGTCGGTGGTTCGCTGGAACCCCCAAGGCCCGATCGTAATGTCGGATCGTCTGTTCATCGGTCAAATCCTTGAAACCCTAGGCATGAAGGTGCCTGAGATTGCGACAGGCATGGGGGCACGTCCTCACTCTGATACGCTGAGCCTTGAAAACCTAAGCCAAGTGGATGGTGATTGGTTGTACCTTGCGACGCTGAACAGCGATGGCAAAGAAGCGTTGGATGCGGCTCGTAAGCAACCTGCATTTGAGCGTCTGGATGCGGTGAAACAAGGTCATGTAACCACTGTGGATGGTCAAATCTGGTCAAGCGGCTACGGCGTGATGGCGGCTGATTCTGTTCTGGATACGTTGGAATCAACACTGGCGAAGTGAAGTAATGCTGATGTTTGACATCCTTCGGGGTGTGGCATGAGCCGCACCCTAGAGCCGTCTTGTTCTGAAAAGACGGCCACCCACCTTACCCAACAACGGTCGGCTTTGTCTGACCGTTCGTTGTTTCTAATGATGCTTGGATTGATCCCCATTTTATTGGGGATTTTGCTGTTCAGCTTGCTGGTCGGCGCGGGGGATGTGTCTATCTCGCGTGCATGGGCGGCCTTGATGGGCGCGGACGACCCCGATGCACACTTTACCGTTTTTCAACTGCGTGGCGTGCGTACCTTGCTGGGGCTTTCGGTGGGTATCGCCTTAGGGGCAGCCGGTACTTTATTGCAAGCGGCGACCCGTAACCCGTTGGCAGAGCCTGGTCTTCTTGGTGTCAGTGCCGGAGCCTCCTTTGCGGTGGTGATTGCCATTGCGCTCGGTGCCAGTGCGGCGTCGGTGCACGTGAGTGTTGCGATCGTCGGTGCGGTAATCGGTTGTATGTTGGTGCTGCTGGTTTCCCAAGTGCGTGGTGTGGGCGATGACCCGGTGCGCTTAGTGTTGGCCGGTGCGGCGTTCTCCTCCTTGTTGATGGCTTTTATCTCCTTGTTGTTGCTGTACGATCAGCGCGCAGCGGATGAGATCCGTTTTTGGATCATCGGTGCGTTAGGGGGGCGTCCTTTGGATGTGCTCAACTGGACCGCGCCCATCATTGCGATCTCCTTAGTGTGTTCACTTCTGATTGTGCGCCCTCTGGCAAGCTTGGCTTTGGGCGAGCAGATGGCAACCGGCTTAGGGCACAACCCGAAAATGACCCGTCTGTACAGCTTGTTAATCGTGGCAGCCTTGGTGGGTGCGGCAACCAGCGCCGCAGGACCTATTGCGTTTGTCGGGTTGGTAGTGCCTTTTGTGGCGCGGGCCTTTGTCGGTAGTGATGTGCGTCGTACGCTTTGGTTATCCCTCTTGATTGGCCCAATCTTGGTGGTGTTTGCTGACATCTGCTCCCGTTTGGTTGTTAAGCCTTATGAGCTGCCCATCGGTGTGATCACGGCGTTAATCGGGGCTCCGGTTCTGGTGATGGTAGTGCGCAGTCAAAGGATGCCAACGCTATGAATGCCAGAACAAAAATGCTCCACAAAAGTCGGCCGATTCCTGGATTTAAAGCGTGGCGCGTGGGTGGTTTCAGCGGGTTGCTCTCTACCCGAAGCGTCGCGACCGGCTTAATCCTAATGGTGGGCTTAGCCCTCGTCGTTGGCATCAGCCTCGCGTTTGGCAGCAAAGAGTTACCCATTACGGATGCGCTGTTGGCCAGTATGGGCATCGGCGAGCCAAGAACCGTGTTCTTGGTGCAAGAGCTTCGCATGATGCGGGTTGTGGCGGGTGTCTTTACCGGGTTTGCCTTTGGTGTGGCGGGGTGTTTGTTGCAAACCTTGGCACACAACCGTTTGGCAACCCCCGGAGTGATCGGCATTGATGATGGTGCAACGGCGTTTGCCGTGGCATCGATAGTGGCGGTCCCACTGACCATCGCGCCTTCCATGCTGGCGTTAACCGGTGCGGTCACGGCGGCGGTTTTGACCTTTGGCCTAAGTGGCGGCGCGGGTGCGCGCGGTTATCGATTTATCGTGGTTGGCATCGGCGTTGGCGCTTTGCTGGCGGCGATTACTAACCTGATGCTAGCGCGTACCGATATGGACAGTGCCAACGCAGCATACCCCTGGACGGTCGGGAGTTTAAACGCACGCAATGAGCAATCCGTTTGGTTATTGGGCGGTGCGTTAGTGCTGTTTTTACCGCTGATGGGGCTAATCGCTCGGCAGGTGAATACACTTCGGTTCAGCCCGCAGGTGGCGGCCGGTCTTGGGCTTCGGTTAAACCAAGCGCGCATCACGGTGTTGCTGATCTCCGTTGTGCTAACAGCATTGGCTGTCGGTGTAGTTGGCCCTGTGGGGTTAATCGCCTTGTTGGCACCCGAACTTGCCCGTTACATGAACGGTCATCGAACCGTCCCCATCTTTAACGCAGGCCTTGCCGGGGCGTTTGTTATGGTCTTGGTCGATTGGGTCGGGCGCATCTTGTTTACACCTGTCGAGATCCCCGTCGGGGTCATTCTGGCCGTTGTGGGCGGCCCTTATTTGCTGTGGATAGTTATGCGACCAAACGGTCGATTCTAATGGAAGAAGTATGTCAGGCTCAGAAGAAAACACCCTCACACAGGCCACGCTAAGCGCGGAATCCGTCAAGCTTGGGTACCGCGATCAGATCATCATCCCCAATCTATCCGTCTCTTTGCCCGAGGGTAAGGTCACAGCGATAGTCGGCCCCAATGGTTGCGGTAAATCCACCTTACTATCGGCTTTGGCCCGCCTTCGGGCACCCAAATCGGGCCAGGTGTTGTTGGATGGAAAAGTGATCCAATCCATGCCCAGTCGAGAAGTCGCAAGACGTCTGGCCTTACTGCCTCAGGAGGCCGAAGCCCCCGAAGGAATGACGGCGTTTGAGCTGATCCGCTTTGGGCGTCAGCCTCACCAAGGCTTGTTAAAACAGTGGTCCAAGGAGGACGAATGGATCGTCGAGAAGGCGCTTCGCTCGGCGGATATTTTGTCGCTTGCGCACAGGCCGCTGGATGAAATGTCCGGTGGGCAGCGACAGCGAGCGTGGATTGCGATGGCGATCGCACAGTCGACCCCGATCTTATTGCTGGATGAGCCGACATCGGCGTTGGATCTGGGCCACCAGATCGAGGTATACGAGCTGATTCGGCACTTAAGCCAAAATAAAGGCAAAACGGTGGTGATGGTGGTGCACGATCTGTCCAGTGCATGTCGCTATGCCGATCACCTGATCGCGATGAAAGAGGGAGAGGTCATTGCCGAGGGCGCACCGAGTGAAATCGTCACCGAAGCCTTGGTCGAATCTTTATACAATGTGAAGTGCACACTTTTGTCAGACCCCGTTTCAGGAACCCCAGTAATAACAGGTGCTTACACACGTTAAAGATAGAGACTTCCCCGTACTTTTTTGGGAGAAAGCGTTCTATTTACGACTTTTGATGGATTTTTTCTAATTTGAACTAAGCTTTAAGAACTGTCTACCGATAGGTTCTTCATGCGTACATTATTTCTCTTTGAAAAAATCCATGACAGCGCAGGACATTCGCTTCTGCGCTTTGGGGCAATGTGTTTGTGTGTTCTGCTGCTGGGCTTGAACTCGTCGGTGGCACACAGCGCCATTGTGAATAACAACCATCTGTTCAAGAAGGTCGGAGAGCTGCACGCCAAAGTGGAAGCTCTGGCTAAAGCCCATAAAAAGACCCTCACTGACATCGAAGCGCCTACCTTTTCTGATCGGCTTCCTATCCATTTATACGCCAAGTCGATCGACATCTACGATCAACTGCGCCGCTTAGACTCAGAGCTGGGTTTGGCGCCGATGTCACTGCCCAACAAAACCTTGCGTCCTCGCGATGTGATGAACCCGTTGAACCAGATCAACCAAGTGCTTGATCAGCTGTTGGCGAAAAAGATGGTTCTGTTGGCGGTGCCCGAATCTCAGGTTCCCTTGGGTAAGAGTGCGGCCGATGTCTATCAGCAGCTTTGGTGGTTAACCACCATGCTGTCGCAGTTGGTACCGCCACCGAGTGCGTCAGAAACTTTGGTGCAGTTAAAAGCCGTATCATTGGAGATCGATCAGATTGCCAAGGCGCTTAAGCAGGAGCCAAGTGCACCCAAGTCTGTGGTGGTCGAGGGTAAGATCCCGCGTGATGTTCTTCTGGTGCTCTATCAAGATATGCACCTGTTAGGTCGCTGGCAGCGTCAAACCAATGTGGAGTCGATGGCGCCAGGCGCTTTGCGCAGCGGTGTGCTGAGCATGGCGGACGTGTATGACACGACCCGATCTTTCTTGGCAGACCTGCATCGGATGAAAACCTCCATGTCGATCACCACCGATGTGAAAACGCCCGAGCCTAATAGCTCGGCGAGCGTTGATGCGTTGTACACCGAGGCCAAAGTGATCCATGACCAGCTTCGGTCTTTGACCGATCCGAAGTAACTGAATAGTCGAGTAGAGATCTCCTATGCGATTGAGTGATTTACCCTTAGCCGTCAAGTTAAGTCTGGTCCCCGCGGTGATACTGGCGCTCTTGACACTGTACAGCGGTGTGACCACTTGGACGTTGCTGGGCATTAATGATCAGGCACAGCATTTCAGCCGCGAGATAGAACCCAGCACGCGTCTATCCAGCGAGCTATCGAGCAACATTCTTGGTCGTACCAACCTGATTGAGCGCTACCTTCGCCAGCCTTCTGAGGCGGCGCTGTCGGAATACCTGACCCTGAGTGAAGAGGTAAACGCACTTTTTGCCGACAGTCACTTTGAGTTATTGACTCAACACGAGTTGATTGAGGATGACAGCAAAAAGCTGGATCAGTGGTTTGTCGAAAACTTAGTGCCCAAAGATAAAATCCTGCGAAGTAATCTTAAGCAGATCCAAAATGATCTCCTTCCAGAAACCTTGGAGTTGAGCAACAACATACGGGCGACGCTGAACCCGTCCGTGGATCAGACCTTGATTCAGTGGACCATTCAGGTCACGAATCACTTGCAAGCGGCCCTCATTCATTTGAATGCGTTTGTATCCGAGCACTCTGAAACTGAGTTTGATGCTTACAAAATGGAGCTTTATGGCGCCGAAAACGCCGTAATGGACCTTAAAGAGCGGCTACGCCGAGAGGATCAGGTGCGTTGGATTGGTACCATCGAAACCAACCTAGCTGAGTTGGCTCAAAAGGTTCAAACCGTCGCAAAAGATGCCAAAGAGCAGGATGTGATCTTAACCGATACCATCTTCCCGCTCACCGAAGAGGTGCTGGCCGCGACCAAAGAACAACAACAACGTATCTGGGCAGAGCTGAGCGCTGCCAGTAAAGAGATCGATGAGGCGCTCACGCAAGAGATCATTACGGTTCTGAGCTTTTCGACCATCATCGTTGTGTTGGCCGCAGGCCTGACTTGGTTGATTTCACGTCGTATTACACTGCCGATTCAGGACATCGTAAATACGATGGAAGACATCGCACAAGGCGGTGGGGATCTGACGCGCCGTTTGGTGTACGAGGGTAAAGATGAACTGGGGCGTCTATCGGATGCGTTTAACCAGTTTGTTGGGATGATCCGCACCATCTGTTTAGGGGTTAACGAAACCACCGAACAACTGAGCAAATCGTCGGTGCAGTTGCAGAAAACCGCGACCGAAGGCGAGTCTGGCTTAAAACAGCAAAAACATGAGTTTGAATCGGTCAATCACTCGACCCAAACCTTATCCGATACTTTCCGCTCGACCGCGGAACAAACCGCCAGCCTGCTGAGCATCGCCAACAATATTGCGGACAAATCCCGTGAGGGACAGCACCATCTTAACCAAAATACCCAGATGCTGAACCGCTTAGCCTCCCAAATGGGAGAGTCCTCTGAGGCGATGGCCCGACTGAACGCCAGCAGTGATAAGATCTCGGAAGTACTCCAGGTGATTACCAGCATTGCTGAGCAAACCAACCTGTTGGCGCTTAATGCGGCGATCGAGGCGGCGCGCGCCGGTGATCACGGACGCGGCTTTGCGGTGGTCGCCGACGAGGTACGTCAGCTTGCGATGCGCACGCGCACCTCAACCGACGAGATCAAAGTCATTGTGGATCAGCTGCAACAAGAATCGCAGTCGTCCGCCGAGATGATGTCGCAGAGTAACGAAATGACACAAACGAGCTTGCAGCAGATTGGCGAGCTGGCTAAGTCGGTTAATCAAACCAACCAACAAGTCGGTGATGCGGCAAGCTTGATTAGTCAAGTGGCCAGCACCACCGAGGAGCAAGCGGAGCAAGCCAGTGGCATTGCCAAGAGTATGTTGCGATTGGAGTCCTTGCTTGAGAACAGTCGCCATCAAGTCAGCACGACCTCGACAAACAGTGGTCAAATCAGCGGGCTTGCGGAACAACTCAAAGCCAATATGGGCCGCTTCAAAACTTAATGCCATCCTGAAACCTGTGTATTTTATGAACAAGAGCCCGTACACTACGGGTTCTTTTTTATAACTCGTTAAAGGGATCCAAACGAATGGTTAGAGGTGCTCTTTCAATAGCTTTGGTCGTCGCGATCTCGGGGTGTACTTCTACTTCCCCGGTTAAAGAAACTACGGCGGCAAATTATGATCATGCCATCGGCGTAGTGGATTCGACCTGTCTTGCTATCCAGCAAAATCACCTGCTTCAAGGGGAAGCACTGACCGTAGTGTCATTTGATGAGCCACAGCGTGTGGTACAAGCCTTTGTGGATGCCAGCGCGTCCAATGGCTGTGCCGTCAGTGATGAGCGCAAAGCGGCCAACGAACAAGCCGGTTTTAACTACTACTCCCTGATTGGTTTGCCAAAAGGCTTCACATCGGGTGCCGCTTTCGTATCGACGTTTGATGCCGCTCGCTTGCCCGAGATGGACGTTAACGCCAACGGTGAGTTTGAGGTTGTCTCTCAGTGCATGACCGAGAACAGCATGCGCGTGATGGTGACCGAAAACGGATCTATGCCAGTATGGGGCACGGAATACTTCCTCGGTGAAGGCCAAACCACGACCTGCCTGTAAGGGGCCGTTCTATTCTGGCTTAAAAAGCCCATCACAAAAAAGGCCAGCGTTGTGCTGGCCTTTGCTTTTGTGAGCTCTGCTTCAGAAAGCGAGGTTTAGAAGGTGTAGTTAAGACCGGCCATCACGTTGCGGGAAGGGCCGTAGAAGTTGAACGTTGCCACACTGCCCACGCGAGAATAATACTCACGATCAAACAGGTTGTTGATGTTAAGCGACAGCGTCAGCTGATCATTTACCGGGTAGCTCACCGATGCATCCACAACGGCATAACCCGGAGCCGTAATGCGTGTGCCAGCGCGCTCAAGATAGAACTCGCTCATACCGGTCACGCCAGCGCCAAGGCTTAAGCCATTCCAAGAGCCGCCTTCTACTGTGTATTTCGACCAAACTGAGAGCGCGTGGTGAGGCATCAACATGAACATGGTGTTGGTGTCGCCCGAAAGCTTCTCGGTATCCATGTAGGTGTAGCCTGCCAGTAATTCCCATGGGCCGTAGTTTCCGCTCATCTCCGCTTCAAAACCACGGACACGGGTTTCACCGGTCGCTACGGAGTAGGTTGAGATGGCATTACCATCGCTGTCGTACGGTGTGGCAGCACGGTTTTTGTCGTTCAGCTGGAAGATCGCCACACGGGTGTTGATCAGCCCATCGTTATAGCTGCCTTTTAGGCCCAGCTCGTACTGCTCGCCTTCACGTGCTTTGAGTAAATCACCGTTTTGATCGGTGTCACTTTGTGGCTTAAACACCTCGGAGTAGCTTGCGTACAGGGAGTGATCGGCATTGAGGTCGTACACCACACCGGCGTACGGTGTTAGGTGGCCAGATTGATCCCAATCGCTGCTGGTTTTTGCCCCAGAGGATAAAGTCGTGGTATCGGTCGAGATGTCAAACCAGCTCAGGCGCGCACCTGCAATCAGCGCTAAGTCCGACATTGGGCGGAAGGTCAGCTTGCCGTAAACACCGGTTTCGCTTTCATCGCTTTCAACCCGCTGCGTATAGGTCGGCGCCGTGTAGGCGACATTGGACGAATCGAACGTATTTACGTTGATTGACCCTAATCGGGACGCGCCGGTTTTATAATCCGTGTCGTAGTGCTTGTAATCCGCCCCCACAACAAACTCACTCATGTTGCCCATCGTCTCAAACGGTTGGCTGTAGCTGACATCCGCCGATAGCGTTTGTTGGTCAAAATCACGCTGGGTTGTGCGCAAGCTGGTGGAGCCATCGTCGGCAACGGCACCGCCGGTAAAGGCATAGTAGTACTTGGTGGAGCGATCCGATGTGCGAAGCGCCGCACGGCCATAGCCGCCGTTTTCAAACTCGTGTGTGAGATCGACAAACAGATCGGTCGAGTCGCCGTCAAAGTCGTTCCAATCCGCCCCTAAGAAGGTGGAACGGTCCCAATCCGCCAACGTACCGTCCGAATAGGCCGGAAAACCGTTGCTTGGCGTGATCTCTTTGCTTTGGTGCAACGCCCCCAAGGACAGCTGAGTGGTCTCACCAAGATCCATATCCAGTGTGGCATAAATGCTCTGGTCGAGGTTTTCGTTCTCATCGGTTTCGCTTGGCATATCTTCACGCGAAAGCACCACACGACCGCGTACCGACTCGCTTTGATTCAAGGAACCGGACAGATCCGCACTCAGTTGGTTGCGACCCCAGCTACCGACACCCGCGCTAATCGAACCCTGTGTGTCCGCGGTGGCACGCTTGCGCACCAAGTTGATGATACCGCCCAACTCACTGGAGCTGTTAAACAGACCCGATGGGCCACGCATGATCTCGACGCGGTCAAAGGCGCTGAGTGATGGCAGGGTGCCATTGATGCTTTGCATCGGAGCCGCTAAGCCGTCGATGCTGTACTCATCGTACTCATAACCGCGTGAAAAGATCGACGAGCGACCACTGTCGTTGCTGAGGGTGCGAAGGCCGGGTGTGTACTTGGCCGCATCATCTAGGTGGGTAAAGCCGCGATCCGTTAGGTAGTCGTGTGTTAGAACGGTGATCGATTGCGGAATATCACGCAGTGATGCCGGTGTTTTGGTCCCTACAGTGGCGGAATCAACGCTGTAACCTTGCGTCTCTTCACTGGAGGGCATGTCGTACAGGGCGTTGCCATCGACGGTCAGTGTCGGAAGGCGAATCTCTTTAGCGACCTCGACCGCTAACACGTGCTTCGAGAAGGGGATCAAAGCCAATGAAAGCGTTACGAAGGCTAAAGAGGGGCGAACCCGGAAAGAGGTTGGACGATACGTCAGAGCAGTCATACAGCGAAGTCCTCAAAAGGCATGAACAGTGTGTTGCTTACATGCGTTTGATAATAAAAATGAGAATCTATTGCATTTGGTTGGCAATGTTCGCATTATTCCAAAACACCGACATCGCCGCTTATGCGCAACGCTCAAACCGTAGTGCAAAGCAATCATTCTGATCACAACGGCTGTACAGCCTGCAAAAAGCTAAGCACACTTCGCGCTGGAAACATCATGAACAGTTTTGCATCAGGGAACGCCAGACTCAGTCGGCAAGATTTGATCCGTAATGCACGTGATGTGTCAGGTTATCGCCTGCATACCGAACACGATCGCTCGACACGCCAAAGGCCACCGAATCGACCCAAAGGGATGATTGAAGGTTGGATTATGACAGAACACCTGCAACCGGGTATGTCATTCCATGTGATCAATGGTCACGCCTTACAGGATTTCTCGATTGAGGCTCAGATTAAGCCGTGCTTAAAAATATCCCTGATTTTAGAAGGGGATACGCACATCAGCTTTGGCGAGAAAGGCTATAAGCTGGAAGCGAAACCGCGTACGGCCAACCTGTTGAAGCTGACCGAACACGAGCGCTGCCACTTGCAAAGCGTTGAAGGGGTTCATCGTGAAGCGATCAACATCACGTTGGAGCCGGAGTGGTTTGAATGGGCGGGGGTATCGACCACCAAATCGGATGCGATGCTGACCGAGCACTTAAGTACGCTATCGATGACCTTGCCAGAGCATCTTTGGCTGCAAGCCAAGTACCTTGCCCATCAGCAAGAGAGCTCACGCGCAGGGCAATTAGCCCGTGAGGGTTTTGTCCTATCGCTGATGTCGCATTGGTTATCCCACCACACAAGCGCGCGTACGCCACGCCGTGACCGGCCTGAAAGCCGCCGTGCACAGCAGTTTGTGGAGTTGATGAGCAGCAACGAGGTACTGGACTGGTCATTAACCCAAGTGGGGGATCATTTGGGGATGAGTCACGCAACGTTGCAGCGATACGCGCGCGAGTGCTTGGGTGTGAGCCTGACGCAGTATTTGCGAGAGCAACGTCTGCGCAAAGCCTGCGTGGCACTCAAGCGAGATGGCATCACGATTTTCGAAGCCTCGATGATGGCCGGTTACAGCCATCCCGGTAATTTTACCGCGGCGTTCAAACGCTACTTTGGTGTGTGCCCAACCGATGTGTATAGGCATGGTTTAGATCGCATACTGGCGCGTGGTGTAGGTTAGGTTTTAAGCGTTAAGGAGAGGATCGTTGTTGTACGCTTTCACCGTACGGTCTTTGGGCCGTATTATTCGACGAGGCATCATTATGGCCAGTATGTCCACATTGGCTGCGTGCACCACGCTGTCCCCAAACACCGAGCTTACACCGGTATCGGTGCCAAACTCCGTTCAGATCGACATGCTCGATCAATACCGATCCGATCAATCACCCACCGACGAAGGTCGGCGCTTGTTGGTCTATGTACCCAACACGCCTGCCCCTGAGACCGGGTTTCCTGTCATCTTCCTGTTGGATGGTAATGCGTATTTTCGCTCGGCGGTGGATGAGATCCGTTTGATGAGCGCCCATCCGGTAAAAGGCGTTGAGCCTGCAATCATTGTTGGGGTTGGCTATCCGATCGACACTCCGCACGATATTCCGCGCCGATGGTTTGATTTAACCCCGCCGACCAATACCCCGGTGAAAGCACCGCTCTCGCACATGGCACAAGAGACCCCCATCCAATACGGTGGCGCACAAGCACTGGGCGATTTTATCGAACAACAAGCCAAGCCTTGGCTCGCAGCGCATTACCCTGTGGATAAACAGCGTTACATGTTGATGGGGCACTCGTTAGGCGGCTTGTTCACCTTAAACACCCTGCTGTCAGAGCCGGAGCGCTTTCAGAAGTACGTCGCCATCAGTCCATCGCTTTGGTGGAATGACCACTATCTACCCAGCCACTATGCCCAAGAGATGACCAATCCCACGCTATTACAAACTGAGGAATGGCCATCTAAGCAGGTCTTGATCGTCGTAGGGGGTAACGAGAAGCCCTTTATGAAGCCCGATGCGGAATCCTTCGCGACCCAGATGAGCCCTTGGCTAGAGGAGATCTCGGTCAAAGAGATCTCCCACATGAACCACGGCATGGTGGTTCAGCCCGGCATAGCGCTGGGCCTGGAGGCGGTATTGGGGCGTAAGGCGGCTGAGTAGGTCATTCGGTCTTCTCCCGCTTAATCACCGCCGTGCCTGAGCAGCGGTCGTGGAGTACACGATCGTCTTTGAAAAAAATATTCAGGAAAAAAGTGAATTTGGCGGTTACGGTAAAGAAGGCTAGGCAGATAAAACGCCACAGCGCTTGGAAGAAGTGAATCTTTCCTCCTTTGCTGTTCACCACCTTGTGTTTAAACAGCAGCATCCCTGGGGTTGCTTGCA
The DNA here is from genome assembly GCF_056160565.1 of Neptunomonas sp. ABH4_499. NCBI lineage: Bacteria > Pseudomonadati > Pseudomonadota > Gammaproteobacteria > Oceanospirillales > Oceanospirillaceae > Neptunomonas > Neptunomonas sp. ABH4_499. Next base: position 27,197 of record NZ_JBSWXK010000017.1, read on the forward strand.
GCTTAGACGACTCAAGTATGGGAATCACCAAGGCCCAAAGTAAGAGTGACAGTGGCGTGCTCCATCGATACTCGTCCGGTAAAAAGACCGTCAGAAGGCCGACGACGCCGAAACCTGTGAAAAAGAAAATCACATCCACCAAATAGGCGACCAGGCGGTGGAAGCGGTTGGCATAGGGCAGTGTCGGCTCAGCGCGTTGAGCGGACTGCGGTGCCTCATAGATGTCCAGTTGTGCATCGGCTTGCTCATTGGGCATGGCTGCATTGAGCTCGTCGATAAAGTCATCAAGGTTTCTATCCAGCGATGGGTCGTTGGCGTCGAACTTTTGATCGGTCCAGCGGAAAAAACGGTTCAGTAACACCAAGGTGTCTCGGTTGAGCACTCGGGTGTACAGCGTGTAGTAGATCGCCCGATTAAGTACCTCTTTGCTGATGATGATTTTGGATTGAAGGTCGTACAGTAAAGGGTCGTCTAACAACGCCTGCCAACGGGCCAAGTCATTTGCAGTGTGCTCATCTTCCATCAGGTTGCGGCACCTACGAATAAAGGCGTTTACTTCGGCATACGCTCGCAGCTCTTCCTCGCTGAGTTCTTCCTCGTCATCTTCATACTCATCCCAGGAGTCATCCTCCTCCTCTTGGATGGGCTCCGGTGTGGGCGCGTCTTCAGGGGTATCAAGAATGAGCTCATCATCGATTAAATCGTCAGAAGCGGCCTCTTTCGGGGCTTCATTGCGTGTGGTTTCAAGTGTTTCGTTCGGTGAAGTGTCTTCATTGGGCGCGCGGTTGGTTTTACGCTCGCGCTCAAACGATTGCTCCCACTCCGACAGAGGCTGGTCTTCATCAGGTTCTGAGGCGGCGGGCTCACTTGAAAATGTAAAAGCATCCGTTGGTGCCTCATCATCAAAGAACACTGGCGTTGCAGCGCGCGATTTTGCGGCCTTCAGCGCTGTTTTATACGCGGCATGCAACTGCTGAAACCCCGATGGGTTTTCATCCGGTTTGTTCTCTTTTAACAGCTTGGCGTAAGCGACCTTGATGGTTTTAGCATCAGCATCAGAGGGTACGTCCAGTACATCCCACCAAGCCATTACAGGCGCCTATCATCGTCTAAACGGTTAAGACGGTCGGTCAGGTTGGTGCGCGTTCGGATGATCTCTAAGGATCGCTGGGCTTCTAGGGCTTTTTCGAAGCGCTCGATTAAGTCGGCGACCTCATCACGATCATAACCTAGGAGTGACTCGTAGGCGTTTTCAGCACGCTGCAGCAACTCCTTATTTTCTGGCACATCCCGCGGGTGGATTTTGAGTTTCGCCATCTTCTCTTTGGACTTGGCCAATACTTCTGGGCTTAAGTCCGTGGTCAGGTTCATGATCTGGGTGCTGTAACGTTTATTGGTCATCGGGACGTGCACATCCACATCCAGCAAGCCGTTCATGTCGTATGTGTAGCGGATATAAATCGATACCGCACCGGCGGGGCGCGGTGGTACATCCAGCTCGATGGTCCCCAGTAAAATGTTGTTCTTGATTAAGCGACTTTCACCTTGATAGATCTCTACCTTAACTGTGGTCTGGTTATCGTTCGCGGTTACCACGCTGCGCTCAAAGCTGGTCGGAACCGTCGTGTTTCGCTCGATAATGGGCAGGAACAAGCCGCCTTGTTCGCCGGTGGTATCGTTTTGGTTTTGAACCGCCGTCCCCAAGGTATAAGGACACACATCGGTCAGAACCACATCGTCCAAATCACAGCTTTTCGCTTTAAGTCCGGCTTGAATGCCAGCCCCCAGTGCAACCACAAGGTCGGGGTCGATATTGCACAGCGGCAAGCGTTTAAACATGCGAGTTACTAAGGTACGTATTGGCTGCATGCGCGTGGCGCCGCCGACCAGAATGACTTCATCAATGTCATTGGGGTTTAAACCTGCGTCCAGTACGGCGCGCTCAATCGGTAAGCGCATGCACTGAATCAACGGCTCGACGAGGCTTGCAAACTGATCGCGGGACAGCGTCCAAACGGAGGTTTGCGAAGGGATAACCGCCTCGACACTGACCTGCTGCTCACTGGTTAAGGTGCGCTTGGCCCGTTCCATAGCGCCCCAAAGGGCCGCTTCATCGGCTTGCTTTAAGGTGGCTGTTTCGATCTTTTGATCTTCACAAAAGTGTTGGATCAGCACTTTGGTAAAGTCCTCGCCCCCAAGATAGTTATCCCCAGCTGAAGCATGAACTTCGATCACACCGCTGAAATACTCAACAAGGGATACGTCAAACGTGCCACCGCCAAGGTCAAGGATCAGGTATTGCGCGCCTTCCTCTTGATTTTGTAGGCCGTATTTTAACGCCGCGGCGGTTGGCTCGTTGATTAAGCGTTCCACCTTAAGACCTGCAATTTCGGCGGCCATTTTGGTGGCTTTGCGCTGCAGGTCATTAAAGTAGGCCGGTACACTGATGATGGCTTCGGTGATTTCCTCATCAAGGAAGGCTTCGGCATCCTCTTTCAAGGATTGCAAGATAAGGGAAGAGAGCTCGACCGCGCTTAACACTTTTTGATCCAGCGAGATGGTTCGATCGGTACCCATCCAGCGCTTAAATGCGGCGATGGTCATTGAAGGGTGCGAGACCAAACGATCCAATGCCGCTTGTCCGCAAATCAGGTGTTTGTTGTCATCCACCCCAACTACGGACGGGGTTAAGTAACTGCCCGCTTTATTGGGGATCAGAACCGAGTCGCCGTCTTGCCAAACCGAGCAAGCGCTGTTGGTGGTACCCAGATCAATACCGATGATAGCCATAGTTTTGATGTCCTTATCCGGCGGCTAGGCTGCCGCACTTCTATACGTCTAAAGTGCGGACAGTTTAGCAGTATTGATAAGGAGCGATCTACGCCACTTGGTTTTGGAAATGCTTACCTAAAAGCGCATGGTAGAAATCCTTGTCGGATAAGAGTCCAACCAGATCGTTACCCGTTCCAAGCAGAATGGGCAGTCCTGTGCGGTAACGGATCTCGATGGCATCGCGCATCGAGATATCAGGCGGTGCAATCACCAAGGTGCTTGGGTTCATCGCTTCCATCGATTCCCCCTCGTGCCAGTGCAGTAAGCTTAACGCCTCGCCTTTATGGACGGCGCTTAAGTGCCCCAGCGTATCGCTGACCAGACAGGTTTGATTCGCGGCATCCAAAAGATAGGGTACATCGGGCGTTACCGGATGGCTTAGGCGGGTCATCAGCGAGTGGCCGCGCAGTACGTTAAGTGGGTTGGTGTGTGCCACAAAGCGGCGGACATAGTGCTGTTGGGTTTGAGGACGATCTCTTCTGGTTTGCCGTGTTGGATGATTTTAGCCGATTCCATGATCGCAATGTGGGTGCCGATTTTAAGCGCTTCGTCCAAATCGTGCGGGACTTTGCTGATGCCCAAATAGGTTAGGCGAATCGGGGCGGCGATGGCGAAGATGATGGTGGAAATAAGGCCCGGAACAACCCCTAAACCAAACAGCACTAAGGTTGGGATTAGATACACAAAGGTTGGGATGGTTTGCATCAGATCAAGCACCGGGCGCAGGGCGGTGTACATCAAGGTTTATGCGCGGCTACGAAACCAATCGGGATGCCGATCACCACGGATAACAGGGTGGCTGTGATTACCAATCCACAAGGGATTCCATCCACTGGCCAAGCGGGAGTTTTTTGCGAGGTAAGCCAATCCATATCAAGACCTTCTGTTAGGGCGCAGTTCGCCGCAGCCCTAACCGAAGGTTGGACTGGGCACGTTAGGTGAGGGGAGTCCCCATCGATGTGCGCTGAGTCATGGTGATCAGTTCAGGTAAGCCTGAACCGCCTCCAATCCGTTACCGCCTTCCAGCGTTGTGACGCCTTCAAGCCAGGTGTTGAGAACCTCTGGGTGGGCGGTCAGCCAGCTTTTTGCAGCGGCTTCAGGTTTTCTGCCCTCATCCAGAATGGCGGCCATCACATCGTTTTCCATCTCAAGCGTGAAGCTTAAGTTGGTCAGTAGCTTGCCAACGTTTTTGCACTCGTTGGTGTAGTTGCGGCGAACGTTGGTGTAAACCGTGGCGCCACCAAAATCCGGACCGAAGTAATCGTCTGTCCCTGTGAGATACTCAATCTCGAAGTTTTTATTCATCGGGTGCGGTGCCCAACCCAAGAACACAACCCATTGATCGCGTTTCACCGTGCGGCTCACTTGCGAGAGCATACCCGCCTCACTGGACTCGATCAGGGTAAACTTCGACAGTCCATCCACATCGTTTTTGATCATATCGTCGATCAAACGGTTACCGTCGTTACCAGGCTCAATACCGTAGATGCGGTTCTTGAACGATTTGGCATTGGTGGCCAAATCTGAAAGATCTTTCACCCCTGCATCCCACGCGTTCTTCGAGACCGCGAGTGTGTACTTAGCGCCTTCTAGGTTGGCGCGCAGCGTCTCGACCGAGCCGTTTTGCTCGTACTTGGCAATGTCCGATGCCATGGTTGGCATCCAGTTACCCAAAAACACATCAATATCGCCGTTGGCGAGCGACTTGTACGTCACCGGCACCGATAACATCTGAGTGGTTGGCGCGTACCCTAAGCCCCGCAGGAGCTCGCTGGTCAGTGCGGTCGTGGCTGTGATGTCGGTCCATCCGACATCCGAGAATCGAACGTTTCGACAATCGGCCGCATATGCCTGAGAGCCGGCCACTAAGGTCGTTGTCATCATCAGTGCGGTCGAAAACCGGCTACAAAACGTTTTCATGCATCTTCCTCGTTGATTGGTAAGTGCTTTTAAGTGTAGTAGCGATGCGATTTTATGCTTGTAAAAACTCGTTTTTTCGCACCGCTCTAGTACGCTAACCAAAAACGTCTGTATATGCCATGAATGATTCATAAACATACGGACTGCGGGGTTAAAGTCAAAATTAAGCCAAGTGTCGTGATCAGCTAAGAGGTGTACAAAATCACAGGGACTTTTTTGTGATCTAGATGGCTGTTTTAAAAAGGGTTTGATTGCGTTGCTGGTGTTTATTCACGTCGTGATTACCAATGTGTGGTTTCGTTTCAACAGGCTTTCAGGCTGAAAAATGTCGCCTAAACCTAACCCAATGTCGTTTGGATTGGCCTTAAAAACGGCACGTCGATCAAGGTCATCGGTTTTTCTCGTTTAAGCGTAGATAAGCATAATGAGTGGGAGATCATCATGCAGACCCTAAACGAGTGGAGTGCAGAGTCTTGGGAAAGCGCCTTGTCGCCTCAAGAGATCCGCCAGTCCATTGATATCTACAAAACCCAAGTGGGGCGCTTCTCATTATTGAGCGCCGATGATGAGCGTGCATTGGGGGATCAGATTCACCAAGCGCTTCGCGACATGCTGTATCCATTGTTGAACACCGAGCAGGGCGTCAGTGCCTTGGAGCAGCTTCTAGTGGAGTACCTGTACGGTTTCCAAAACAAAGACGGTCAAACGTCGAAGCGTTGGACGATGGATATGAGCCCCGATTATTGGCTCAACTTGGTGTTCAGTACGTGTGATTTGATTAAGCTGCAACACCGTTTGACCCTCTCCGCAGCGGACGACATCACCAATGCGCAGTTTAATCTGGTCTCGATTGTGAGCAGTCTCTCGATCAGCCGCTCGGAGCTTGTGCATCTGTGCGAGCGAGAAGCCACCCCCGGGAGCGTCGGCTTTAAAGCGATTGCCCGTTACAACCGGATTCGAAACCGCCTGATTGAATCGAACCTGCGCTTAGTGTTCTCGGTGGCGGCTAAATTCAGCCGTTTGGGCGTGCCCTACAGCGATCTTATCCAAGAGGGGAACATCGGATTGATCAAAGCGGCGGATCGATTCAACTTTACCAAGGGGTTCCGGTTTTCGACCTACGCGCTACTGACCATCCAAAACACCGTGAAAAGCGCGCTGCAGCGTAAATACCCGATCATCGCGCGGCCAAGCTATCTGCAGGAAAAGATGAGCCTGATTCGTGATGCGCAGCACCGTTTTTGGCAAGCCAAGGGGCGTAAGCCGACCTTAGCTGAGTTGTCGGATGCGTGCGGCGTACCGGTATCCCAGCTTGAAAAGATCGAAGCCTTTCCGGATGTGGCGGTACCGATCCGCGATGCCGGTTACGACGAGGATGAAGTGTTCAGTGTGGACATAGAAGATGTGTCCCAACGCACCGATGCTCCGCTTATCGAGGCGGATCAAAAAGCGGAGTTTGAGCGACGCTTCTCGATCTTAAATCAGCGCGAACAGCTGGTGCTGTCGATGCGTTTTGGGGCTGGTTTTGCCAAGGAGTTCACCTTAAAAGAGGTGGCCGAAACGCTCGGCTTAAGCATCGAGCGTGTCCGGCAGATCGAGAAAAAATCCCTTAAAAAGTTAGATCAATTTCACTCCGCCCAAAACTCGGATAAGTGTTGATCTTTCAGCTTCACGTAGTTGTTGGCGGTGTAGGTGAAAAAGCTCATCTCTTTCTCGGTTAAGGGGCGTACCTGTTTTGCAGGGCGCCCAACGTACAGATAACCGCTTTCTAAGCGCTTACCAGGCGGGACTAAGCTGCCACCCCCGATTACCACATCGGACTCGACCACCGCACCATCCATCACCATCGACCCCATGCCCACCAACACACGATCGCCAATGGTGCAGCCGTGCAAGGTGGCTTGGTGGCCCACTGTCACGTAATCGCCAATGGTGAGTGGGTAACCGTCCGGGTTAAAAGGACCTGCGTGTGTGATGTGCAACACCGAGCCGTCTTGAATACTGGTGTTCTGCCCGATGCGGATGCGATGCATGTCGCCGCGGATCACAACTAAGGGCCAAACGGAGCTGTCATCGCCAATCTCGACATCCCCAATGACGACGGCCGATGGATCAACAAACACCCGCTCACCCAGTTGTGGGGTGTGACCTTGAAATGGACGAATTTTCATCTTGGCTCCTTGTTGGTCGCTATGAAACGTATCGAATCTTCGGTTTGTGGCTTGGTCTATTCACTTTGACAGGCGCTTTACGCTTGCATTCCACAATTGCAGCCTCATTGTATACTAAATCCACCAAGGCTCTTGGGTCGTACCGAAGGTAATGAAAATCGGTATCCATAGATCAAGAGCCGATCGGTGCACGCGATTGCCTGAACCAAAAGGAAACGAATCATGACCAGTCCACTGCAACAAAACGCTTTGCTGCCGCCTTTTAGCCAGATTACGCCTGAGATGATCAAGCCTGCGATTGAGGCGATCCTGAAAGCGAATCGTGAAGAGGTCGCACGCCTAACAGAAGAGCCCTACGGGTCGACGTGGGCCAGCAAAATTGAAGCCTTGGATGAGATGGGCGATCGCTTAAGCAAAGCTTGGTCACCGGTGTCGCATTTAAACAGCGTGGTGAACAGCGATGCGCTGCGTGAAGCGTATAACGCTTGTTTGCCGATGCTTTCGGAATACTGGACCGAGATGGGCCAACACGAAGGCATGTTCAAAGTCTACGAGCAGGTGGCCAATACCGAACTGAACGCGATTCAGAAAAAAGTGGTCGACAACAACCTGCGCGATTTTCGTTTATCGGGCATTGATCTGCCGGATGATCAGAAAAAACGCTACGCCGAGATTCAGCAGCGTTTGTCGGAGTTAACCACCAAGTTTTCCGAAAACGTACTGGATGCCACCAACGCGTGGGAAAAACAGATCACCGATGTGAGCGAGTTAGCAGGCTTGCCGGAATCGGCCTTGGCAGCGGCCAAACAAGCGGCTGAAGCGAAAGAGCTGGATGGGTATCTGATCACACTGGACTTCCCCTCTTACTTGCCGGTGATGATGTACGCGGATAACCGCGCTTTGCGCCGTGAAGTGTACGAAGCGTTCGCCACACGTGCCTCTGATCAAGGGCCAAATAAAGGTGAGTTTGATAACTCAAAGGTCATGGTCGAGATTCTGACCTTGCGCAAAGAATTGGCGGCCTTGTTGGGTTTTGAGTCTTACGCGCATTACTCCTTGGCGACCAAAATGGCCGAATCACCCGAGCAAGTACTGAGCTTTTTAGGGGACTTGGCCGAGAAAAGCGTGGACGTTGCACGCAGCGAATACCAAGCGCTGTGTGACTTTGCTAAGAGTGAATATGATGCTGATGAGGTACTGGCGTGGGATGTGTCCTACTACTCTGAGAAGATGAAGCAAGCGCATTATGCGATCTCGCAAGAGATGCTGCGTCCTTACTTCCCAATGCCCAAAGTGCTTGAAGGGATGTTTACCATCGCCGGTAAACTCTTTGATGTGAGCTTTGAGGAAGTCACCGAATTTGATACCTACCACAAAGACGCGCGCCTGTTTGAAGTTAAACGCGAAGGCGAGGTAATTGCACGTTTTTACCTAGACCCGTATGCGCGGGCGAAAAAACGTGGCGGTGCCTGGATGGATGTGTGCCGCACGCGCCGTCGTTTGGCGGATGGCTCGTTACAGCTGCCAACCGCGTATTTAGTGTGTAACTTTAATGGCCCTGTGGGCAGTGACCCTGCGTTACTGACACACGATGAAGTAACCACCCTGTTCCACGAGTTTGGTCATGGTTTGCACCACATGCTGACCCAGATTGAGTTTGCCGATGTTTCGGGCATCAGTGGTGTTGCGTGGGATGCGGTCGAGCTGCCGAGTCAGTTCATGGAAAACTGGTGCTGGGAGCCAGAGGCGCTGGCGCTGATCTCGGGGCATTACCAAACGGGCGAAACCCTGCCGCAGGATTTGTTGGATAAGATGCTGAAAGCAAAGAACTTCCAGTCGGCGCTCTTTATGGTACGCCAGTTGGAATTCTCCTTGTTTGATTTCCGTCTGCACCTTGAATATGAAGCGGGTAAAACCGACATTCAAGCCTTGTTAAACGATGTGCGCGCACAGGTGGCGGCAATCACGCCCCCTGAGTTTAATCGCTTCCAACACAGCTTCTCGCACATCTTTGCAGGCGGTTATGCCGCGGGTTACTACAGCTATAAATGGGCAGAAGTGCTGTCGGCCGATGCGTTCTCGCTGTTTGAAGAGCAAGGCATCTTCAATGAAGCGGCCGGCCACAAATTCCGCTCGACCATTTTGGAGCAAGGTGGCTCCAAAGAACCGATGGATCTGTTTGTGGAGTTTCGAGGTCGTGCCCCAAGTGTGGATGCATTGCTGCGCCATTCGGGCATACAATAAGCACGGATAGAGTAAGCACACGAACAGAATGAACACAGGGCGCTCTCGGGCGCCTTTGAGGTCAGTATGAGCACAGAAAAAATCATCAAACGTTTTGTGGCGGGCGCGGTTTGCCCACGTTGCGGGGAGTTGGATTGCATCCGTGTATACCGCAACGAGATTCGCGAATATCGCGAATGCGTGAATTGCGATTACGTCGATGGACAAAACCTAGATGGTACGCCAGAACCCGAAGAGCTGGAGACCCGCGTGAATCGTCAAAAAGAGGACACGCCGGAAACTCAGCCGATCCGTATTGTGGATCTTTCGGCCACCACCAAGCATTAACTCAGTTTTCGCCAACACAAGGAGCAAAGGGATGTGCAATCGCTGCGGTTGGGCGCAACACACGGAGCTTGAGGCGCTGTATCACGATCAAGAGTGGGGGCAGCCTCAAAAAAATGACCACGTGTTGTTTGAGTTCTTGATCTTAGAGGCCGCGCAAGCGGGGCTAAGCTGGCGTACTGTGCTGGAAAAGCGCGAAGGCTACCATCACCACTACGAAGGATTTGACCCGGTTAAAGTGGCTGCGTTTGATCAAGATAAAATTGAGCAGATGCTGCAAGACCCAGGGATTATCCGCAACCGCCGCAAGGTGGAGTCCTCGGTGGAAAACGCCCGGATTTTCCTAGAGATCCAACAGGAGTTTGGCTCCTTTGCCCGTTTTGTGTGGTCGTTTGTCGATCATCAACCGATCCAAAATCAGTGGACGGCTTACGCGGATGCTCCGGCTGAAACCGACGAGTCCAAGGCGCTCTCGAAGGCGTTAAAAAAACGCGGCATGCGTTTTGTTGGGCCAACCATCTGCTACGCCTTTATGCAGGCGATGGGCTTGGTGAATGATCACGAAGTGACCTGCCCGCAGTACCGTGTGTGTCAAGACTTAGCGAAGGACTGGTCGCCTGTGTAAGAGGGTGATCTTCACGAATTTATTTTGCTTAAGAATTAACCTTTTCCTCATTCTTGAACTAACCTTGCCGATATAGACAGAACAATAACTGTTGAACCGTGTGAGGCTTTTTTATGTTCCTAACCTTGAAGGCACGCCTATTAGGCATCAGTGTCTTGTCTGTTGTCGTGATCGTTGCCGTACTGGTCATCAAGACATACATTGTTGACCGAGAGCGTTCCATGGAGGCGCTTCATAGGGATGTTTCTCACTTTACGTCAGCCTATGGGGCTGGAGTAGGACAGTGGATTAAAGACCGTCAACAGGTGATGAGCGCACTCAAATCCGCCATCGAAGAGAATCCATCCGAGAGTCCCTATCCTAAAATTCTGCAAGCCCATCAATCGGGCGGCTTCGGTTTAACCTATTACGGTAACGCCGAGGGGGAGATGTTCCGACAAGATCCCTCACTGGATAAGAACAACAGCAATTACGACCCGCGTGAACGGGGTTGGTACAAAGCGGCCAAAGCAGAGCAAGGCCCCGTTGTAACCGCACCTTACGTCAGTAAAACCTTACAGGAGCTGGTGGTCACTTTGACTGAGCCTGTGATGAAAGGCGGTCAGATGATCGGCGCGGTCGGTTCTAACGTGACGTTATCCAATCTTGCCAAGCGTACCGGCCGTTTAGAAGTACCCGGTAACGGCTACGCGATCTTAGTGGATCGCAGTGACCAGATCATCGCGCACCCAGATGCGCAGCTGCAGTCCAAATCGCTTGCGGTGGTTAATCCGTTGCTGGCGGGCGACTCGTTGACGAAGCTGATCAAAGAAGACCAGTTAGTCGAAACCCAAGTGGATGAGCTGGATCGTTTTGTTTACGCCTCGGCCATTCCGAACACCTCTTGGGCGTTGATCTTTGTGATGGATAAAGCCACCTTGCTGAAGCCGTTATACGCCACCTTGGCCAAGCAAGCGGTGATCGGTCTTGTACTGATTGTGATCATGAGCTTGATCCTGATTGCCTTGTTTAAAGTGATGTTCAAAAACCTTGAACGTGTCAGCCAAGCGCTTAAAGACATCTCGGAAGGGGAAGGGGATCTGACGGTTCGTATCCCGGTCAACAGTCGTGATGAGATTGGTGTGTTGGCTCAAGGGTTTAACCAGTTTGTTGAGCGTCTGCACGGGATCATTAACCGCTTAAGCCAAACCTCGGGTCGTTTAACGCAAACGGCGGATCATTTTACCGATGCAGCCCGCAACCGTAGCCAGCGTATCCAAGTCCAGCAGGATGAGATCAACATGGTGGCCACCGCGGTAACGGAGATGGCTTCAGCAACCCAAGAGATCGCCGGTAACGCAGAAGGCACAGCTCACGCGGCGCGTGACTCAGTGACCATCAGTGAAAGCGGGCAGGTTCAGGTTGAGAAAAGCCAGAAGTCGATTCAAGCCTTGGCCAGCGAAGTAAAGCGTGCCACGGATGTGATCAGTGACCTTGAGCGTCATACTGATCACATCAGCGGTATCCTATCGACCATCAGTGGCATTGCCGAGCAAACCAACCTGTTGGCGCTTAACGCGGCGATTGAGGCGGCGCGTGCCGGTGATCACGGTCGAGGCTTTGCCGTGGTAGCCGATGAGGTGCGTGTGCTTTCGCAACGCACGCACGACTCCACTGGCGAGATCCAAAGCATGATCGATACCCTGCAAAAGACCACGCAACAAGCGGTGGCCAGCATGGGACGTGGTCATTCGATGGCTTCGCAAAGTGTAGAAGATGCCGACGCTGCGCGTGACAGCTTAGCGAAGATCATTTCAGCGATTGCTGAGATCTCGGACCGTGCGATTCAGATCGCCTCGGCCGCCGAAGAGCAAACCTCGGTAACCGAAGAGATCAGCTGCAACACGAATGCGATCAGCGATGTGGCTTCTGCGATGGCCGACGAAGGCGTGAAAGCCGCCGACCAAGCCGAAACCTTGCGTGCGCTGATTCGCGAAATCGAAAACGAAGTGAAGCGATTCCGTCTGTAATCGCCGCCTTCCTGACGCGCGTAAGAGCGAAAGCCTCTTTACGCGCGTACTTCCTCCTGCCAACGCTCTTGGCGCGTCAGCTTCATGCTCACCCGAAACGCCGTGATGGCACGTGCGGCAAACAGGCCGGTAAAGGCCAGCCATAATCCGTGATTACCCAACGGCTGGGTTACCCACCAAAGCGGTAGATAGATCACAAATACCGAGATCAACATGGTGTTTTGCATCGCTTTGACCTGAGTGGCACCGATGAAAATCCCATCCAGCAAAAAGCTCCACACCCCCACTAAAGGCAAGAAGATCAGCCAAGGCAGGTAGACCATGGCGACCTCACGTACCGCCTCAAGCGAGGTCAGCGCAAAGATGATCTGTTCGCCGGCCACGCCAAAAAAGAGGGTAAAGCCTGCGGCGGTTGCGAGTGACCACAGTGTGGCGGCACCGATGGCACGATAAAAACCGCGCACATCTTTGGCCCCTAAGCGTTTGCCCGTCAGCGCTTCAATCGCATGGGCAAAGCCGTCCAAACCGTTTGAAATGATCATGACAAAGTTCAGCAGCACCGCATTGGCCGACAGCACGCTGGTGCTTTGTTGCGCACCTTGGGAGGTAAAAAACGCGATGGCAAACAGCAGGCTTAAGGTGCGCACAAACAGATAACGATTGACCCGAAAAAGCTCGGCGTAATCCGAAAGCTTGGTGAGGCTTGCCGCGACCCATTGGCCGCCCAGGTCGCGAAGCAAGGACCTTGCAAACCATAAACCCAGCAATAAGCTGCCGTATTCGGCGATCACCGAGGCCAGAGCCACGCCGTCGGCGGTCATCCCCAAACCGTACACCGCGATCAGATCCATCACCATGTTCAGAAGGTTGGTCACCAGCAGTAACACAAACGGAATGCGGGTGTTTTGGTTGCCGACAAACCAGCCAAGTAGGGCGTAGTTACACAGCACAGCCGGTGCGCCGTAGATGCGCACTTCGGCGTACGCGCGCGCCGCTTCACTGACCAGAGGCTCCGCATCCATAAACATGAGTGCGGCATTGATCAGCGGGGTTTGCAGCACAATGATGGCTAAGCCAATCACCACACCCATCACCAAGGACTGTCCCAGTAAGGTTCGGTTACGATCCGCTTGGTTGGCCCCAACGGCTTGGGCGGTCATGCCGGAGGTGCCCATTCGCAAAAAACCAAACGCCCAGTACAGCACCGAGAAGATCATCGCGCCAATCGCCACCGCCCCGAGGTAATGCCCTTCGGGTAAATGACCAATCACCGCGGTATCGACTAAGCCGACCAAGGGCACGGTGATGTTGGAGAGGATCATTGGCCAAGCCAAAGACCATACCTCGCGGTGATCCGCTCGGTTGGGCTTAAATCGAGATAACAGACTCACGCTGATTAACCGCGCCCAGCCGGTTGAGGCTTAATGAACGCGATCATAAAGAGGGTCAACGCCGAGACAACCACAGATGGCCCTGCGGGGGTATCCAGATACCAAGACGCGGCAATCCCCATCAGGACCGACAGAGACCCGATGAAGGAGGCGAAGATTGCCATCTGCTCTGGGGTGTGGGAGATGCGTCGTGCCGTTGCCGCCGGGATCACCATTAAGGAGGTAATCAAAAGCACCCCAACGACTTTCATGGCCACCGCGATCACCAAGGCGATCAACAGCATTAAGATCAGCTTGGTGCGCCCCACGGGGACGCCTTCTACCTGGGCTAACTCCTCGTTGATGGTGATGGCCAGTAAGTTGCGCCAATACACCTTGAGCATCACTAACACGAACAGACCGCCAGCACCGATCCAAAAGAGGTTTTCGACCGAGATCGCTAACAGGTCGCCAAACAGGTACTCCATTAAATCGATGCGGATATTGTCCATAAAAGAGACGGTCACAAGCCCGAGCGACAGTGTACTGTGCGCCATGATACCGAGCAGCGTATCGGTCGCGATCTGCCGCTGGCGTTGCAGCATGACCAAAACAAACGCGAGTAATAAACAGCAGACGATGACCGCAATGTTCAGATCAACGTCCAGCAGCATGCCTATGGCCACACCCAATAAAGCGGAGTGCGCAAGGCTGTCGCCAAAATAGGCCATGCGACGCCAGACAACAAACGCACCCAAAGGCCCTGCGACAATCGCAACCCCGAGTCCGCCAAGGATGGCATAGAGTAAAAAATCCCACATCATTGGTGTTGTATCTCTTGTGTTAAACCAGACAAAACGGTGAAAACATCAGTGTTGATGCGTATGGCAGCACTCATCGGGTTTGGGATGATCGGTAATGATATCGCCGTGTGTATCGTGCTGGTGGTTATGGTGGTGACTGTAAAGCGCCAAGCTGTCGGCACCGCGCTGACCAAACATCTCAATAAACGATGGATCGTTACTGACGTGCTCTGGATTACCCGAACAGCACACATGGCGATTTAAACAGATAACGTGATCGGTAGAGGACATCACCAAGTGAAGGTCATGCGAGATCATAAACACACCGCACTGGCGCTCTTTACGGATGCGCGCAATCAGATCGTACAGCTCAATCTGACCGTTAATGTCCACCCCTTGCACAGGCTCATCGAGGACCAAAAGCTCAGGGTCTTGAAGCAGGGCGCGTGCCAGCATGACCCGCTGTGTTTCCCCACCGGAGAGATCGTGTAGCGAGTGGTTGAGCAGGTGGTCGGCATTCACCGAGCCGAGCGCTTGATCAATGGCAGGCTTTGACGCTTTGCGTGCGGTTTCCAGAAACCGTTTTACGGTCAGTGGAAAGGTGCGATCAATCAGCAGTTTTTGGGGCATGTACCCAACCCGAAGCCCATCTGGGCGCCAAACCTTCCCGTGGGAAGGATTGATCAAGCCCAGTACAACTCGGACTAAAGTCGTTTTACCGGCGCCGTTGGGGCCGATTAAGGTGGTAATGCAATCGCGGTGCAAGGACAGGTTTACCTGATCCAACACCGTGTTTTGGCCAAACCGAACGGAAACATCCTCTAGGCGGATGATATCAACCGGTGTGCTCATTCAGCGTTTTCCTTTTGGCAGGCAGGGCAAAGACCTGCAATCTCTACCGTTTCGGAACTGATCTTAAAGCCCACACCAGCGGCCGTATCGTGAATGCTCTGGTGGATGCTGGCCGCTTCGAGCTCCATCACACTTTGACACGTTGTACAGATTAAAAAGCTGTTTTTACAGCGGTGTTCAGGGTGCGAGCACCCAATAAACGCGTTCAACGAGGCGAGGCGGTGGACGAGTCCTTGCTCTTGCAGGAAGTCCAACGCGCGATACACCGTCGGTGGCGCTGAATTAAACCCGGCTTCGGCAATGGCCGGCAGCAGGTCGTACGCACCTAAGGGTTTGTGGCTTTGCCAGATCAGTTGCAGTACCAATTCACGAATCGGGGTTAAGCGCTGTTGGCGGCTTTTGCACAGGGCTTGTGCGTCGCTCAACGCTTGATGAATGCAGTGATCGTGGTTGTGCTCGGGCTTAAAAGCCAGTTCTGAATCAGTCATAACTCAATACATCTTTTTAGGTAGGACCATTGAAGCACGGCCAGCGGCTCTAGTCAGCCTAAATGTGTTCTGTTATATTATAACAATAATCAATCTCATGTAAGGTTTTGCTCCATGCATTTGTTAGGGTCTCCTGCGCTTTATGCGGGTTTTAAAGGTTTCGTGTTACGTCCTGCCTATCTCTCTGGTGTGTTATGCTTCGGCATCAGCGCAGGCGTACACGCGGTTGAACATCCTGTGGTTACCAGCATTCAGCCCTTGCAACTGATTGCCAGTGACCTCCTTGCAGGCCTCAGTGAACCTGTAAGTTTGTTGCCGGCGGGGGTCTCTCCGCACCAATACGCATTAAAACCGTCGGATATGCGCCGCTTAAAAGAAGCGGAGTTGACCGTCTGGGTTGGTCCTAACTTGGAGCGTTTTCTTGAAAAGCCGTTAAGCGGGTTGGAAGCCGACCGCGTTTTAACGCTGCTGGATGCGGAGCACGCTGAAATCGATCACGATCACGAAGCCGAGCATGCCGAGCACGACAGCCACGATGAGCACGATCATCATGGCGAAGAGGTAGATCACGACGACTATCATGATGATCACCACGCCGATGACGGCGATGGACACGATCACGGCGGCGTTGATCCACATATATGGATGGACCCGTACGAAGCCCTCGAAATTGCCGGCAAGATAAAACAAGCCCTCGAGAAGCAACACCCAGGGTGGCACGAGACCCTGGATAACAACTACGCGCGCATCGAGGCGGAGGTTAAATCGCTCGATCAATCCTTAAAAGCGGAGTTTGAGCCGGTACACGAGGTGGGCTTTGTGGTGTTCCACGATGCGTATCAGCACTTTATTCAGCACTATGGTTTAAACTTTAAAGGCGCTGTCACTCTTAACCCATCACAAAAGCCAGGTGCGCGTCATATGGCGGAGCTTCGCGAGCAAGTGGTCGGTGCAGAAGCTAAGTGCGTGTTCAGTGAGCCGCAGTTTAACGATTCCGTGGTTAACAGCATTGTGTCAGGTAGCCAAGCGAAGGTCGCTCAGCTCGACCCGTTGGGTCAGTCTGTAACGCCAGGAAAGGGCGCCATCACAGCGTTTTACCGCTCTTTCGCAACGCCTATTTTGGAATGCCTGAAAGAATCGTAAAAAGCGTAAAAATTGTGGGTTAAACGCTTCACAAACCCCAAATGGGGCTATATAATGCGCCCCACTTTCGAGCAGATGTGGTGGAATTGGTAGACACGCCAGCTTCAGGTGCTGGTGCCTTCACGGGCGTGGGAGTTCGAGTCTCCCCATCTGCACCAAGTCGTTTAGCGCTTGGTGCTGCAGATTGAAACGCTTTTAGCGATCTATTCTCTGAACAGTTTGAAAGTCTTCTTCGCCGAAAGGCACTGAGCGATGGCTCATAAAACACATGCCGACGCAGATGTGGTGGAATTGGTAGACACGCCAGCTTCAGGTGCTGGTGCCTTCACGGGCGTGGGAGTTCGAGTCTCCCCATCTGCACCAATCGGATCTTCTCTATCCCCTTTATTAATACCCTACATAGATCGTTCACACTTGTGGATAAGTGGATGTATATCCAATGCATTGGGTTTGCGCTATGCTTCTTGCTCGTTCGATCATATCTTGTCGAAGCTTCTTAACAAACACCTAGGAAACGCCTCATGTTTGTTGCCATTGGTGGCGCAATGTTGGTAACGAGCCGTTAAGCGCTGTAACACCTTGATCGTAAACGCTCTGTTACTGATAAATCGCTGAAATGAGGCACATCCTTTCGGAACTAGAAAAGTCGGTCTAGGCTCTATAAGAGAACACCAGCGCGTAATCGGCTTTAAAACTAGTTCGGAGGGGTGAGGCGTTTTTAGACGTTTTCGTTCCAAAGTACCATATGTCGGTTCATGCACCTTTTCTATGATTGAGTAAGTCTTCGGACACAAGCATTACTCAATAACAACAAAAGAGGTAGTCATTATGTGGACTAAACCAGCTTATCAAGACCTGCGTATCGGCTTCGAAGTAACAATGTACTTCGCAAACCGTTAATAGAGAGATCTCTCTACTAGCACCTTTGAGGTGTTACCTTCAGATGCCGGGTCATGCTCCCCGGCGTCTGAACTATAATAATAACGAGCGCCACCACTCTTCAGAGCACCGAGTCTTATATGAAAATACAGGTTTTAGGTTCCGCGGCAGGCGGAGGGTTTCCTCAATGGAATTGTAACTGCGCCAACTGCAAAGGCTTTCGCGACGGTACGTTAA
Organism: Neptunomonas sp. ABH4_499; assembly: GCF_056160565.1. NCBI lineage: Bacteria > Pseudomonadati > Pseudomonadota > Gammaproteobacteria > Oceanospirillales > Oceanospirillaceae > Neptunomonas > Neptunomonas sp. ABH4_499. The sequence continues at coordinate 45,094 of NZ_JBSWXK010000017.1, forward strand.
ACGCCAAAGCGCGCACACAATCCTCTATTGCAGCCAGTATCAACGGTGAAGACTGGATTTTGTTTAATACCTCACCGGATATCTTGGCCCAGCTTGCAGCGTTTAAAGCGATGCAGCCAGCGCGTGCGATTCGTGACACTGGCATCGCGGCCATTGTGTTAATGGATTCGCAAATCGATCACACCACTGGGCTTTTGATGCTGCGTGAAGGTTGCCCACACGATGTGTGGTGCACAGACATGGTGTATCAAGACCTGACCACCGGATTCCCCGTCTTCAACATGCTGGAGCATTGGAACGGTGGCCTTAACCGCAAAACGATTCCGATTGATCAAGCCGATAACTCGTTTGTTGTGGATCAAGTCCCGGGCATTCGTTTAACGCCCATCCCACTGCGCAGCAGTGCACCGCCGTATTCGCCACACCGAAATGATCCACATCCGGGTGACAACATCGGTATTTTGCTGGAAGACATCGAAACCGGCAAAACCGTGTTTTATGCCCCAGGTCTTGGCAAAGTTGATGCGCACCTTCACCCATTGATGTCGAACGCCGATTGCTTACTGGTGGACGGCACGCTCTGGCAAGAGGATGAGATGATCGTCGCAGGTGTTGGGGATAAGCTCGGTGTCACCATGGGGCATCTGCCGCAATCTGGCGAGAACGGCATGATGGCCTACCTTGATACTCTGGATAAACCACGAAAAGTGCTGATTCACATCAACAACACCAATCCGATTTTGGATGAAGATTCTGAGCAGCGCGCGACCTTAACGCAAAAAGGCATTGAAGTCGCATACGATGGTATGCGCATCGAGTTATAGGAGGCCTGTGATGAGCAGCGCATCAGCCAAAGCGCCTATGAGCCGCGACGAATTTGAAGCGGCCTTAAGAGCGAAAGGTGAGTTTTATCACACCAAACACCCATACCATGTTGCGATGTACGATGGACAGTGTACGCCAGAGCAGATCCGCGGGTGGGTGGCGAATCGATTCTATTATCAGGTCAGTATTCCGGTAAAAGACGCCGCGATTCTGGCCAACTGCGATGATCGTGATACCCGTCGTCAGTGGATTCAGCGCATTTTGGATCACGATGGCTATGACGGTGCCATTGGTGGTATTGAGGCGTGGCTGCGTTTGGGTGAAGCCGTGGGGTTAACGCGAGATGAACTGTTATCGCAAGAACACGTATTACCTGGCGTTCGTTTTGCGGTTGATGCATATGTGAACTTTGCCCGTAGAGCGACATGGCAAGAAGCGGCCAGCTCGTCGCTAACAGAATTATTCGCACCGACGATTCACCAAAACCGTTTGGACACTTGGCCGACGCATTACCCTTGGGTCAAGGAGGAAGGATATCAGTACTTCCGCCAGCGACTCACTGAGGCGCGCCGCGATGTAGAGCACGGCCTGCACATCACGTTGGATCATTACACCACTCGCGAAGCGCAAGAGCGTATGCTCGAAATTCTGCAATTTAAGCTGGATGTGCTCTGGAGCATGTTGGATGCGATGACCATGGCGTACGAGCTGAATCGCCCGCCGTACCACACAGTGACCGATCAAAAGGTCTATCACAAAGGACTAAAGCTATGACCCGCAACGATGTGCCCGCGCTGGAAACTATGTTCCGCTTCCAGTGGGAAGAAGCGCAGCAGTCTTACGTCCTCCTGTATCCAGAGGGGATGGTTAAATTAAACGGCCCAGCCGGGGAGATTCTGGCGCTGGTAGATGGTGAGCGTTCGGTCGATCAGATCATCGCGCACCTGAACGAGCAGTTTCCAGATGCCGGCGGGGTGGATGAAGATGTGTTGGCGTTTATGGACGATGCGCTCAACCAACACTGGATTCGTCAGGTGAATGCATGAGTGGTGCGTGCCAAGGTAAACCCAATCAACCCCCTAAAACGCATGGGCAGCCGTTATGGCTGTTGGCGGAGCTAACCTACAAGTGTCCGCTGCAATGCCCATATTGCTCCAACCCTAAAGACTTTGCGGCGTTTAATGACACCGAGTTGACCACCGACGAGTGGGTCAAGGTGTTTGAACAAGGCCGTAAAATGGGCGCGGTGCAGCTGGGGTTTTCGGGCGGTGAACCTTTGGTACGTAAAGACTTAGATGTGCTGATTCGCGAAGCGCGTCAGATGGGTTACTACACCAACCTGATTACCTCGGGTGTGGGGCTTAACGAGCACAAAGTTGAATCCTTTAAAGAGGCTGGCTTGGATCACATTCAAGTCAGCTTTCAGGCCAGCGATGAGTCGGTCAATAACATGCTGGCCGGATCGAAAAAGGCGTTTGAGCAAAAGCTCAAGATGGCTCGCGAGGTCAAAACGCAGGGTTACCCCATGGTGCTGAACTTTGTGACGCACCGACACAACATTGATCGGATAGATCGCATCATAGAGCTGTGTGTAGAGCTTGAAGCGGACTACGTAGAGCTTGCCACCTGTCAGTACTACGGCTGGGCGTTTGAAAATCGCCAGCAACTGATGCCGACACGCGCGCAATTAGAGCGTGCCGAACGGATCACCAATGAGTACCGCGAAAAACTGGCCGCCGCCGGTAACCCGATCAAGCTGATCTTTGTTACACCGGATTACTACGAAGAGCGCCCAAAAGCCTGCATGAACGGCTGGGGCCAAGTGTTTTTAACGGTCACGCCGGACGGTCAGGCCTTGCCGTGTCACAGCGCGCGCATGCTGCCGATCGAGTTCCCGAATGTACGCGATATGCCGCTGGATCAAATTTGGGGTCGATCCCCAGGCTTTAATCATTTCCGTGGTTATGAGTGGATGAAAGAGCCGTGCCGCTCGTGCGATGAGAAAGAAAAGGACTTTGGTGGCTGTCGTTGCCAAGCCTTTATGTTGACCGGCGATGCCAATAAAGCCGATCCTGTTTGCGGAAAGTCGGCCGATCATCATATGATCGAGCAAGCACGTACCGAGGCCGAATCGCCGATTACACAGGAATTGCTCTTTAGGAATGAACGCAACTCTCGAGTCTTCTGCAAAGGCTGATTCGCAGAATCAGCCCGCCACCCGTTTCTCGGCCGCGATGGCGGTCGAAGGTATGACCACTTACGCCCAGCTCGCCTGCAATCAGCGCGGGGATCTGTACTGGATCGCTTACGAGCCAAGCAAGGGCGGTATCAACCGCCTGTATCGTAAAAACGCTCAGGATCACTCACTTACCTGCTTAACACCGGATGGCTTTGAAGTGCGCTCGCGTGTGCACGAATATGGTGGCTTATCTTGGTGCTTGATCAGTGACGATGAGTGGGTGTTTGTACATCAAAAAGATCAGCAACTGTACCTGCAAAGTACTGTAGATACACACCCTGACCGGCTCACGGACCGGCCCGACAGCCGTTTTGCCGAGCCTATGTACTGCCAAGCACATCAAGCGATCATCGCCATTGAAGAGACCCACCAAGAAGACCAAGAGCCTGAAAACCGGCTGGTGAAAATCTCCCTCGAGAAGGGGGAGGTCACGGTACTGCACGAGGGCTATGACTTTTACAGCGGTGTGGCGGTATCGCCTTGTGGATCGTATGTGAGTTTTATTGCGTGGCAGCACCCGAATCAGCCGTGGACGGCGACGCATTGGCTGGAAACCCGTTTATCGCCAGAGGGCCAGGTTGTTGAAACGCACGGCCTTGCTGGGTTTGATCAGGCGATGGCGTTACAGCAACCGCGCTACACACACACAGGTGAGCGCTGGGTGATATCGGACCATGAGGGGTGGTGGAATCTGTATCGTTATCACGATCAAGCGCTTGAGCCCGTGTGGCGTGTGGAGGCCGATTGCGCCTCATCCCCTTGGCAGGTAGGGCAAGTGAGCTACCTGACGCCAGAACAAGTGGATGCATCCGCTTACGTGATTACGGTTAAGCAAGCGCAAGGTGTGTTGGTGGCGGTCACAGACGGTTGCGTCAGCGGTCAGTTTGCCACCGATTGGCAGCACTTCAGTGCGCTGGCCAGCTCCAAGACGCACCTGTATGCGGTGGCCGCCAGTGAAACGGCGCTCTCAAACATCATAGCCGTGGAAAAACAGACAGGCTCAGTTACGCTGCTAACGGACAATGCCGTCTCGGTAGCTGCCTCGAATATCGCAAGGCCGATCTCCATCACGGTGACGCATCAAAGCGAATCGGTACATGGTTTTTTCTACCCGCCCTCCAAGAACACCGAGGGTGAACCACCGCCTTTGGTGGTGTTTTTGCACGGTGGGCCTACCGCCTGCACCTATCCTGTCTTAAACCCCAAAATTCAATACTGGGCAGGCCAAGGCTTTGCTGTGGTGGATATCAATTACCGAGGCAGCTCCGGTCATGGGCGTGACTATCGTATGGCGCTCAAAGGCCAATGGGGTATCAGCGATGTCGAGGATTGCCAGTGGATGGTGGATGAGCTGATTGCACGGGGTTGGGTGAACCCTAAGCGTGTGTTTATTCGTGGCAGCAGCGCCGGTGGCTTTACCGCCTTAGCGGCGTTGGCTTTCACCGACCGCTTTGCTGCAGGGGCCAGCTTGTACGGGGTAACCGACCCGTTGGCACTGACTAAGGCGACTCATAAGTTTGAATCGCGCTATCTGGACTGGTTGATTGGTGACCCGTATCGGGATGTGGGTTTGTACGCGGCCAGAGCGCCGTTTGCCCACAGCGACCGGATTACGGTGCCCGTACTGTTTTTACAAGGGGAGCAAGACCGCGTGGTGGTGCCAGAGCAAACCCGAGAGATGGTGCGATTGCTTCAGCATCGCGTGCGGGTAGAGGTGCATTATTACGAGGATGAGGGGCACGGGTTTCGTGCCCCTCTGAACCAGATCGATGCGCTAGAGCGCGAACATCGATTTTACTGCTCGGTGGATGCCTGAGCACCGCTCAGCATCGCCAGTTTGGTTTGGCTCATGCTGTTGAGCTGATCTTTCACCAGCTTGTTGAAGGCTATACGCTCGCTGCCGTCGATCTCGGTCATAATCGGTACATCATCGCCCATGGCATTGACTGCGCGGTTATTCACAAGCAATTCGTAGTGCAAATGCGCACCTGTCGAGCGCCCCGAGTTACCTGAAAGCGCAATCTTCTGACCACGTGTGATGGCTTGGCCTTTACGCACCAGCGCTTTGCTCAAGTGCAGATAGCGGGTTTGGTATTTTTGGCCGTGCTTAATCTTGATGTAGAGACCGGCGTAGGCGTGTTTTACGACCTCGGTCACGATGCCATCACCTGTCGCGTAGACCGGCGTGCCAATGCCCACAGCAAAGTCAGTACCGTTGTGTGGACGGATCAGCCCAGTCACTGGGTGGCGGCGTTTTGGATTAAACTTGGACGAGATGCGTGCCTTTACATGCAGCGGGGTACGGGAGAACGCGCGCTCCATGCCGTTGCCGTCTTTATCGTAGTAGCTGTCTTTATAAAGGAAGGCGGTAAGCTCGCGGCTGCGATTGTTAAGGCGGATTGCCTCAATTTTAGAATCGCCGGTTTCAACGCCATTCACACTCTGGCGCGAGCGGATGATCTCAAACGTATCACCACGGCGGAAACCTTTATTAAAGTTCATGCGGTCTTTGAACAAGGAGGAGATCGACATGATCTCGTTGGCGTTCATACCGACCTTGCGAGCGGATTGATAGAAACTGCCGTTAATTTCGCCCGCGACAATCTCTTGCTCCCAAACCCCAGGGAGGATCTCTTCATTGTATTCAAAGCCTTTATCCCCAATGCGCGCGTAGGTCACTTTGTGGGCAGGGCTAAACTCAAGCTCGAGCTTTTCGAGGGTGTTGTTTTGACGATCGACCCAAAAGCGTAGGTGGTTACCAGGCTTTAGGGTATCCAGTGCCAGTACCGCAAGGTCCGATTCCAGTACGCTGTACATATCGGCTTGGGGGAGGCGCACTTTGTTAAAAATCTGGCTTAGGGTGTCGCCTGTGTCGATGGTGTAAAAATAATCTTCTACGTTGGCCGCTTTTTGCGTTTCGATCTCGGTTAGCGGCTTCTCGCTGATCGGCGGCAGTGGCGCGATGGTCAGCTCTAAATCTTGTTGTTTTGAATCAAAGCCACCTAATACAAATAAAAATGCGACAAAAACGGAGGTAATAGCGATGATTTTGCGGTGAATGGAAGGTAACTGCTTCCAGAAATTCCCCGCGACCTTGAAAAATGGGCGCATAGATAACAATACCGATGAATAAGTACGTACAAAGTATGTTGATAAAGGTAGCGTATTGACCCGTTAAAGCCAAGTTTGTTGCGTAAACATCTGTATAATTATTGGCTTATCTCAGGTTTTTGATGTGGTTTACACGATTTCGAAAGGTGCATACTCAGTGAATGTTCAGGAAACGCACTATCTGTTTGGATATGGCAGCTTAATTAATGCCATTAGTCGCTCGGTAACAGGCCAAACCGGACAAGCACGCCCCGCGTGGGTAAAGGGCTATCAGCGCCATTGGTCAACCATAGGCGAAGGACTGACGTTGAGCACGGTGGCGGTCACGCAAAGCACTCATGGCGTCACCAATGGCGTATTGGTTGAGGTGCCTGCCAGTGAGCTTGCAGCCTTTGATGAGCGAGAGTTTGGTTACCGTCGTACCCAGGTGGACCCCAGTGCTTTAACGGTTGATGGGGAGTGCGATCTGTCGCGTCCTGTCTGGATCTACTACAAAGACGCCATCATTGATCCGCATGAGGCTGCCCCCATTGTATTGAGCTATGCCGATGTGATTTTGGCCGGCTGTTTATCGATCAGCCATGCGTTTGCAACGGAGTTTGTGGAGACCACCTTGGGGTGGCAAACGGCCTTAATGAATGATCGTCACGCGCCACGTTACCCGCGTGCGCAGCCAGAGATCGATGTTAAAACGCTAGAGCCTTATCTGTCGGCGGTCGCCCACTCAGGCGTGTGTGTTAAGAAAGGCTACGCTGGATAAAACTTGATTGATTTTTGACCACAAAGTGGCAGGCCTAAAGTAGTAGCCATTTTCCTGCTTTTGCAGAAGGGCGTTTTTTGTTGCGCTGCATCATACTGAAGGGGTTGTTTATGAGAGGAGCAAGTCACCGTGGCTTCTTTCATGGCTCTACTCTGTTGCCATCCCTGGCGATTTTCTTGTTGGTAAGTGTAGTACTTACATACTCTTTAGCCCGTACACTGTACGGGCTTTTTTTTGGCCTGAATTTCAATCGGGAAGTGATCGTGCAGCGCACATTCAGATCTTTTTCGGTATGCTTGCAGGGCAATATACACCTAAGGAAAAGGACACTATGGCTGGTTCAAGTTTATTTGCTTTGATTGATGACATCGCGACGCTGTTAGACGATGTTGCGAGCATGACGAAAGTCGCGGCGCGAAAGACCGCAGGCGTGCTGGGGGATGATCTTGCCCTGAACGCAGAGCAGGTAACGGGTGTACGTGCCGAGCGAGAACTGCCCGTTATTTGGGCGGTGGCCAAAGGGTCGATGCTGAACAAGGCGATCTTAATCCCGGCGGCGTTGGCGATCAGTTACTTTATCCCGTGGTTGATCACGCCGCTGCTGATGCTAGGCGGTCTGTTTTTGTGTTTCGAAGGCTTCGAGAAGATCGCACACAAACTGCTGCACAGTGCCGAAGACGATGACGCCCACAAAGAGAATCTTAAACAGGCCGTCAGCGACCCAGACGTCGACATGGTTGAGTTTGAAAAACAGAAGATCAAAGGCGCGATCCGTACCGATTTTATTTTGTCCGCCGAGATCATCGTGATCACGCTGGGTACCGTGGCCACCGCTACCCTTTGGATGCAAAGTGCGGTGCTGGTGGGCATTGCACTAATCATCACCGTTGGGGTTTACGGCTTAGTCGCCGGCATCGTGAAGATGGATGATCTCGGTTTGCACCTGATGCGTGACCATGTGGCCGGGCAATCCATGACCTTTGGCCAACGTTTTGGGCGTGGCTTACTGGTGATGGCACCCAAATTTATGAAGTTGTTGTCCATCGTTGGTACGGCGGCCATGTTCATGGTTGGTGGCGGTATTTTATCCCACGGTATTCCGGTGGTGCATCACGCCATCCAACACGCGGCTGAAGTGGTCGCGACGTGGCCTGCGGGGGCGGTCTTGTCCGCGTTAACCCCCACCTTTTTGGATGCAATGCTCGGCATTTTGGCCGGTGGTGTTGTGGTTGCGATTGTGACGATCGGCAAGAAGCTGTTCGGTAAGTCTGGTCACTAAAGGAGATTAAAGGGCTTACAGAAAAGGCATTAAAACATCGAGGGGGGATGAAGGGGAGTCGCCCCTCGATGTGCTTTAGACGATTACCAAATCAGTAAGGCACCCAGTGCGATGGTGTCGGTATCTTGGGTTGCGCTTTCAGTCATGTTGTACTCAGCGACCAAGGTTAGGTTGCTGTTGACGGAGTGGAACCACGCAACAGAGGTGTTCTCAAGATCCAACTCGTTACCGCCATCGGTGGTACCGCCTTTGTTCTCGCCGTAGGACAGAACCAGACGCTCGCTACCGAAGCTGTACGAGCCTTGCACCAGATAACCATCCACATCACCTTTATCGGTGGTGACTAAGTTACCAAGGCCAGCAGTGCCCACACCATCCGCTTGGAAGCCCGATGCGGTTAATGACAAGCCACCAAACTTCACGTTAGCACCATAAGAAACACCGTTGGAATCGATGTCATCGCTGCCGTTGTCGGAGCTTTGAGACATACCGCCAACCCAGAGTTTTACGGGTACGTTTTCAGAGGCATTAAAGTTGTAGGTCAGCTCCGCTTCGATGCGGGGTGTGCTCTCTTCTGAGCCTGCACCGGATTTGGCAGGGTCCATTAAACCGACGGCCAGCTGCATGCCGCTCATGTCAGGCGTGCGGTACGTGATCTGTGAGTTCGGGAACGGGTACAGGTAACCGGTACCGATGTTACCGAAGGACACGTTGTTGCCATCGACGGTGGTGGTGTGCGTTTGGCCGTAACCGAGCAGAATCTCATCGTTCATGATGTTAGAGCGGTTGAACAGCGCAAAATCTTTACCGATCAGTACCTGACCCCAATCGCCATCGATGGTGCCGTAAAACTGACGTACGTCGATGGTTGAATCCACCAAGTTGCTGTTGGCATCGTTGATCGACACCCAGAACGAAGAGCGAGCGCCCAGTTTTAGATCGCCCATCTGCTTGCTGGTGTTAAAACCAATGTAGTTAGGCAAGAAGCCCATCTTAACGCGGGACTGTGTGCGGTCCAGGCTGTTGTCATCGTTGTCCACTTTGCTATGAACATAGAAGGTGTTCAGAAGGCCATCGGCACTGAAGGTGGTGCCATCTTGGTTGTAGAGCTCAATCCCTGCCGAAGCGTGAGAGGCCATACCAACAGCGATGGTCAGCGCTGACACTTTGAACAGAGAACGGGTGGTGAAGCCTTTATTGTTTTTCATGATTTCCCCAACATTATTATTGTTAGTTTTGGTGCTGTTCATCGTGCAGAGAGTTTGTGGCGGACAGAATGCCTCTTTGGTGTCTGCAAAAGGGGACTATTGTCTATTGTCTTCGACCCTCCTCTTGTCAGGGTCATAGGCTGTAACACAAGGGTCGGGTAGGGCGTACGACAGGGTCTTAAACATACATGGCGTATGGTATCTGCTACCAAGGTGTTTAAATTTTGAGCAGTTGCAGCATCGCCACTTTAAAGAGGCCGCTATTGGATAAAGGATGCATTGAAACCAGAGGGGGTTCTTGATTATGCTCGAACTCTTGGCGTACGCCGTACAAGCCTCAGGATGAGCGTTGGTGTATGCGCTTAATAATAACAACGACATGAATGGGCGAGTGATCCTCGACCGGTTCGTAAGAGAGCAGTAGCTATGAATTCTGTATCGCACCTGCGCAAGTTTGTCTCGCCCGAGATCATCTTTGGCGCAGGGGCCCGTCACAGCGTCTCCAACTACGCACACAGTTTTGGCGCGCGCAAAGTCCTCGTGGTATCGGACCCCGGTGTCGTCGAGGCGGGTTGGGTCAAAGATGTGACCGACAGCCTAGAGCGCGAAGGCATCGCCCATGTAGTGTTTACCGATGTATCCCCCAACCCGCGTTGTGAAGAGGTGATGGCAGGGGCTGAGTTTTACCAAGAACACGGCTGCAACTTGATTGTTGCGGTCGGGGGCGGCTCCCCCATGGATTGCGCTAAAGGGATTGGTATTGTCTCCACGCACGGACGTCATATCCTTGAGTTTGTCGGCGTGGATACCATTGATAAACCGATCCCTCCGCTGATTTTGATCCCAACGACGGCCGGTACTTCGGCCGATGTGTCCCAGTTTGCTATTTTGTCGGATCAGAACGATAAGGTAAAAATCTCGATTGTCAGTAAATCGGTAGTACCCGATGTTTCGCTGATCGACCCCGAAACCACCGTTACCATGTCCCCCTTCCTAAGTGCTTGTACGGGTGTTGATGCGCTTGTGCACGCCATCGAAGCCTTTGTATCCACCGGGGCGGGGCCTTTAACGGACATGCACGCCTTAGATGCGATGCGCCTGATCAACGGGCACCTTGAAGCCTTGGTTAAGAACCCGACTGATCTTTATCTTCGCGAGCAGGTGATGCTGGGCTCAATGAAAGCCGGCCTTGCGTTCTCCAATGCGATTTTGGGGGCGGTTCATGCCATGTCCCACAGTTTGGGGGGCTTTTTGGATCTGCCGCACGGTTTGTGTAATGCCATGCTGCTGGAGCATGTGATCAGCTACAACTTTAAAGACGCGGAAGACCGCTTCAAAGTGGTGGCGGATGCGCTGGGTATCGATACCCGAGGGCTTACGCCGCCGATGATCAAAGAGCGGCTCGTGCAGCATGTGGTGCGCTTAAAACAGAACGTCGGCTTGATGGAAACACTCGGCAGCAGCGGTGTGAACATCAGTGATATTCCGGTGTTGTCGGTGAAGGCGATGCGTGATCCGTGCATTTTGACCAATCCGCGTAAATCCAACCAACGCGATGTCGAAGTGGTCTATGAAGAAGCGCTATGAGTCACCGGAACACTCCGAGCCGCAAGAACCCACCGTCGAGGAGCTGATCGGCCTAGGTCATCAGTCGGCCCGCAAAAACTACTACTCGGAGCTGACCGAAAAGCTCGAAGAGCTCGAAGCCGAGCGCAATCGCTATAAATGGCTGTTTGATAACGCCCTGCATGGCATCTTTCAGGCGGATTTGGCCGGTACCTTGCGCGGCGCTAACCCTGCGATGGCCAACCTTTGCGCGGCGAACTCGGTTGAGTTCTTCCAAGAGCGGGTCAAAACCTTGGGGGAGGATCTTTTTTACGACCCCAAAGAGTATTTGCAGCTGATCAGCCGCTTACAGCGCGACGGAAAAGTGTTTCGATTTGAGACCCGTTTGGTGCGGGTTGATGGGGCGATCATCTATGTATCGATGAACGCGCTGCTAAAACAAGAAGCCGACGACACCACCATTGAAGCCTTTGTGCAGGACATCACCGACCGGGTGAATGATCAGATTCGCCTACGCAAGCTCAACGAAGAGCTGGAAGAGCGGGTCATGAACCGCACCAACGCCTTGGCGGAGCTAAACACCCAACTGCTGGATGAGATTGCCGAGCGTGCCGCCGTGCAAGACGCCCTAGAAGAGGCCAAAGAGCAAGCGATCAAAGCCAACGTCAGTAAAGATAAGTACCTAGCGGCGGCCAGTCACGATCTGTTACAGCCACTGAATGCGGCGCGTTTGTTGGTGGCCACTTTGCGGGAGCGCACGCTGGCGGCGGATGAGGCGCATCTTGTGGATCGCACTCATGTCGCACTTGAAAGCGCGGAGGAGCTGCTGACGGATCTTCTGGATATCTCCAAATTGGATCAAAACGCCGTGCAGGCTGACTGCTCGGAGTTTCATCTCTCCCAGTTACTGAACACCTTGCGCTCGGAGTTTGAAGCGGTGGCCGAGAGCCAAGCGCTGAAGCTTATCGTGCGCGATACGCAGGCGGTGATCAAAACCGATGCGCGTTTGCTGATGCGCATCCTTCGTAATTTTGTCAGCAATGCCATGCGTTATACCGAAACCGGCGGTGTGCTGGTGGGGGCGCGAGCACGCGGCGATCATTACCTGATCGAAGTGTGGGACACCGGCGAAGGCATCCCTTTAGAGCAACGCCAAGCGATCTTTCGTGAGTTTAATCAGCTACCCCAGCATCGCAACGGGGAGCGAAAAGGGGTGGGTTTAGGGCTTGCCATCGTGGAGCGCATTGCTTGTGTGTTAAACCTTAAGGTGGATGTGAGCTCCTCGTTGAATCATGGTTCGGTGTTTCGAATCTGGGTGCCCAAAGGGGATGCCAAAGCGCTCCAAAGTGCCCCGATTGCACGGACGCATCCAGTGGCCAGTACCGAGGGCTTCCAAGGGCAAACGGTGCTGGTGGTGGATAACGAGCCGGACATTCTGCTCAGTATGCGCGCTATCCTGACCCAGTGGGGGATTGAGCCAGTGGTGGCCGACAGCGCTGAAACCGCGCTGGAGCTGTTGCAAAGCGCTAAGTTAACGCCGGATGCGTATCTGTTGGATTATCACTTAAACGATGACCAGACCGCCGCGGATGTGATGGCGGCCTTAGCGCCGGTGTACGGTGATAAGCCCACGGCGATCATCACCGCCGAGCGCCACGACCCAGCGCTCTTGCAGTTACGTCGCAAAGGGGTGCAGATTCTTAATAAACCGGTAAAACCGGGTAAACTGCGCGCGTTATTAACCCATATGCTGCGGGTGGCCTAGCCACTGTGCAGGGGCACAATGATTTTGGGTCGCAAGTAGTATTTGATGGCAAAGGTGCTGTGCCTAGACTGAGTAGGCGCCATCGCTGTAGGGGTAGACAATGACCAATTCTGTGATCACCGCTTTTTCAACCAGCTCTGATATCGATCAGGCGGTTGCTGAATTACGTCAGCAACTCAATGATGACCGGATCGGATTCGTGCTGTTCTTTTGCTCGGCTGAGTACGATTTGGATACGTTAGCCTCGGCGCTGAACGCCTCCTTTGGGCATCTGCCGATTGCCGGTTGCACGACCGCAGGCGAGATTACCCCTGAAGGCTACGCGCAAGGCGCGATCAGCGCGATCGGGTTTGATCGATCCCACTTTACGGTGCAAGTCGGACTCATTGAGGCGATGGAGCATTTCTCCCTGATGCAGGCGCAAAATGTGATTGATCGTCTGATTCGCAAAAGCCGAGATCAACAGATAGCGCCCGTGGTCGGTAACAGCTTTGTTTTGACCTTGCTCGATGGCTTATCCGTTCAGGAGGAGCAAGTCCTGATCAGCCTAAACTCCGCTTTGGGGAACATTCCGCACTTTGGTGGCAGTGCCGGTGACGATATACATTTGGCCAATACCCATGTTTTTGCGAACGGCTCATTTCACACAGGCGCGGCGGTTGTACTACTCTTTAACACAGACTGCGACTTTGAGGTGTTTACGACCCACCACATGCAAAGTTTGGGCGATAAGTTGGTGGTCACGGCCGCAGACCGAGAGTCGCGCCGTGTACAGGAGCTAAACGCCGAGCCTGCGGCCAAAGAGTACGCACGCATGTTGGGGGTTACGGTTGAAGCGCTGAATCCTGAGCTGTTTGCGCTTAATCCGTTAGCGGTTCGGATTGGGGAGGAGTATTACGTGCGCTCCATCCAAAAAGTGAACGAGGATTTAAGCCTGACGTTTTACTGCGCGGTCGAGAACGGCATTGTCCTGACCCGCATGGCGCGGGGGGATTTTCTGGCGGGCTTGACCGAACAGCTGCACCGTATTGAGAAAAACGTCGGTGAGCCGCAACTGGTGATCGGTTGTGACTGCTTTTTACGCCGACTCGAAGCGCAGTGCGAAGGTCGAATTGATGAAGCATCGACCCTGTTAAAACAACACGGTGTGATTGGCTTTAACACCTATGGGGAGCATATCGAAGGTATGCACATCAACCAGACATTCACCGGCGTGGTGATTGGACACGTAACCGATGACTGAACCAACCTGTCGCGAGGCAGAACTGAACCTCAAGATTGCCGAGCTTGAGCACGAAAACCAGAAACTGCGCAAAATCAACGCCGCCTTGATTGAGCGGGTCGAGTCCAGCAACGTTCAGGGCGCCAATCCGTATTCGGCGTTTGAGCACTCCGTGGTGCTGGCCGATCAAGTCCGCGAGCGTACCGAAGCGCTGAACGAAGCCCTCTTTGAGCTGAAAACCAGCCACCGCGCCCTTAAACGAGCTAACCGCGACGCCGCACGTGCCAATCAGCATTTGATTGATGCGATTGAAAGCATCTCGGATGCGTTTGTGCTGTTTGATTCCGAGCGTCGCATCGTTCTGTTTAACAGTAAGTTCCAGGCGGTGTGGTCGGGTACGGGCGTGTCGATCCAAACCGGCCTTAGCATCCAAGAGATACAGGATTTGGCCGATAAGCACGGCCTAATCGAGGAGAGCGAAACCAGCACCGGTGGCGAGAGTAAAGTCTTTAAACTCTCGAACGGCCAGTGGATTCAGATGAGCGAGCGCGAAACCTCCGAAGGGGGGTTGGTAATGCTCTACACTGACATCAGTGAGCTGAAAGCCTCCGAAACGGAAAAACGCAAAGAGGCGTTGGCTGAGAAAACGCGTCTATTGCAAAACACCGTGGATAACCTATCCCAAGGGATCGCACTGGTGAATGCCAGTGATCAACTCGAGATCTGGAATGACCGCTTCCTGTCACTGACCGGCGTGACCCAGCAAGTGGCCGAGTCCCACCCGCCGTTTCGCTCGTTAAGTTTGAAGCACTTCCATCAGCCGCGTGGTCGTAATGGCAGCTCGGGACGAGAAGGCGTGATGGAACACAACGGCTGCATCATCGAGGTGCGTACCCATGCCTTGTCAGATGGCGGGTATGTGAACACTTACACCGACATTACCGAGCGTCACCAATACGCCGAAACCCTGCGCGAAAGCGAGCAGTGGATTCGTTTGATTACCGACCACGTCCCGGCACTGATCGCCTACGTGGGCGAGGACTTATGCTACCGCTTTACCAACAAGGTGTATGAGGAGTGGTACGGCTGGGCATCGGGCAGTTTGATCGGGGTGAAGATCGAAAACGTCCATGGCGAAGTGCATTTCAAAGAGTTGATGCCTTACCTAAAACGCGCCTTCTCGGGTGAGAATGTCACCTTTGATATCGCCGAGCGCAACGGCCGTGGCGAGATGCGTTATCTGCTGAAATCCTACGTGCCGAACGTCAGTGAAAGCGGCGTGGTCGAGGGGATCTTCGTTATGATCCGTGACATCACCGAGCGACGCAAAGTGGCGCTGGAGCTTGAATCTGCCTATCAAACCTTGGAGCAACGCGTCCAAGAGCGTACCGCCGAATTAACCGAGGTCAACGAGCAGTTACGCTCGGAAATTTCGGAACGTAACCTGATTGAAGCCCGCCTTCGCGAGGCGAAAAAAGACGCCGAGCAAGCGAACCTCTCCAAAACCAAATTCTTAGCGGCGGTCAGTCACGATCTGCTGCAACCGTTGAATGCGGCGCGCTTATTCACAGGCGCGCTCTACGAGAAGCCGTTAGTGGAAGAAACCCAGTCGCTGGTGCGCGCGGTATCCAGCGCCTTAAACGATGTTGAATCGCTGTTGGGCACGCTGGTGGACATCTCCAAACTGGATGCGGGCGTGGTTAAGGCGGACCCGACCACCTTCCGCGCGCAAGATTTGATGGAGAACATCGCCAACGAGTACAGCCAGTTTGCCCAGAAAGAGGGGCTGACGCTGCACTACATCCCAAGCAAAGCAGTGATCTCCTCGGACAGCCAGCTGTTGGCGCGTATTCTGCGTAACTTTTTGTCCAACGCGATTCGCTATACCGAAAAAGGCCGCATCGTGTTTGGCTGTCGCCGCCTGAAAAACGCACTGCGCATCGAGGTGTGGGACACAGGCCCAGGCATTCCAGAAGAGAAACGCCAAGAGATCTTCCAAGAGTTTCGCCGCCTAAAACCGCAAGACCCAACCAAAGACAAAGGCTTGGGGCTTGGCCTTGCGATTGTGGATAAAATCTCCCGCGTGTTGGGCCACCCAATCAGTGTGCGCTCCAAAGAGGGCGTGGGCTCCGTGTTCTCGGTGGAAGTACCGCTGGGTGAGTTGGCGCTCTTTAGCGAGATCCAAGGGCCGAAGCTGAAAGTCGTGCCGGATGCACTGGCCGGCTCCCACATTTGGGTGATCGATAACGAGCAGGCGATCTGCCAAGGGATGAAAACCCTGTTGGAGGGCTGGGGCTGCCAAGTCACCACCGCGCTCTCGCAGGAAGACCTTCTAAGCCAAGTCGACCCCAAAGAGGACCCCGTGGACTTGTTGATTGCCGACTACCACCTAGATGATGATCGAAACGGGGTGGATGCGGCCCGTGCCGTAGCACAGCGCATGGACACACCGTTAACCGTCTTGATGATTACGGCTAACTACAACAAAGAGCTTAAGCAAGACATACGGGAGCTGGGATACGTGTTGATGAACAAGCCCGTGAAGCCGTTAAAGCTGAAAACCACCTTGATGCATCTTCTGAAAGATCGCGCGCAGTAAACGGACTTAAACAGCGCTGGATAAGAGAGTGCCGCTTCAGCCACGTATTTAAAGCGTGGCCGAAGCGGGGTAGGGCGTTAGCGTTTTAGGTATTCGCTAAAGTCGATGTTGCCAGCCGACAACACCGCTTGGATGCGGTTATGCACACCCAGTTTGCGTAAAATGGCCGAGACGTGGGCTTTTACCGTGGTTTCAGCGATGTTCAGGTTATACGCGATCTGCTTGTTCGATTCCCCTTTGGACATACGCTCTAACACCAATAATTGGCGACGCGTTAACGAGGAGAGCATCTCCGGTGGGATATGATGCTCATCGTTGCGTGGCGAACGGCGTGTCTCGGTGGAATTCGTACGGATGATGTCCGATGGCAGATAGACGTTACCGGCCAGAATCTGCTTAAGCGCTTCGGTCATCTGCTCGCGTGGCGAGGATTTAGTGATAAAGCCCACCGCGCCATAGGTAATCGCTTGCAGAACGATCTGCTTATCTTCCTCGGCGGAGACAATCACGACTGGAATGGTTGGGGATTCGTTACGCAGGGTGATCAAACCGTTTAGGCCATTCATGCCCGGCATGTTGAGATCCAACAAAATCAGATCCAGATCATCATGCTCCTGAGTCAGCTCAAGCGCGGTATCCAGCGTTTCGGTTTCCAGTAGCTCGCACTCAGGAAAGCTGGTGCGGATCACGTTGATGATCGCTTCGCGGAACAGCGGATGATCATCAGCAATCAAAATCTTATACACACGTTTCTCCTGTTATCATTATAGTTGCCGGTTCGCGTAGGGCTTAGCCTAATTGTTCTCCATGGGAACCGGTTGGATGTCTACTAGGGGTCGATTCGCTTCCTGCCATCCATCCACACCATTTTTGTACCAGTATAGCTGAGTATATCCCCAATCCGATGCTCGTTTTACCGCATTCCAGGACATCCAGCAATCGGCCTTACAATACATCACGATGGGGGCGTCGTAGCGGTTGTGGCTGACCTTCGCCAAAATCGCTTTGAAATACCGTGTCGTGGCCGCATCCAGCACGCCTTCGCCGACATTGGGCGTCCAGAGACTGCCTTCAATGCTGGTGTGTGGTTTGGTCAGAACAAACTGTCCGTTGATGACATCAGCCGGCCTAACATCCAGTAATGGCATATTAGGGTGCGTGTGTAACAGGTCGATCAGATCTTGAGTGCTGAGCGTAACCGCCTGTTGATGATGATCAGGTGTCGGACTCCGATAGCGGGCCATTCGAAACCCATCGTCCGTAAACAGTGCCGTCGCATCCTGTTGAGATGTTACTCCGGGCCAAGACGTGTTGGGTGATGTCTTAGCCTCTGGGGAAGCCTGTACAGCACTGCTGATCAGCAAGCACAGCCAAATGGCGATATTGTTCATATTATTACCCCTTTGACCTCTCTATTACACCGTGAGGCTATCGGGGGATGAATCCCTCCATGGCAGCAAAAAACCAGTACTAAAGTACTGAAAACGGGAAAACTTCCCGGTGCTGCTACGTCAGATTCCGAATTATGAACGACTGACCAGATAGACACCCGCGCCCATCATGATGGAACCAGCACTGCGGTTTAGGGTTTTAACACTGCGCTCGCTCTTAAGCGCTTTACGCGCATAGGCGGCCATCTGCGCCAACATCATAAGGCCAATCATCAAGGCAAACAGCGTGAGTACCGCCGCCAAGGCGATGTCTTGGTGGGTCAGAGCCGTTAAATCCATAAAGGTCGGTAAAAACGCGATGTAGAATAAAATCACCTTAGGGTTAGAGGCCGAGATCAAAAAGCCCTGCACAAAGCCGCCCAGCCCGCGCTTTTTATCCACACCCGGCTCCTCCTCGGTTTGGATGGGGGCTGTCCACATCTTATAACCCAGATAAATCAGGTAAGCCGCACCGGCCCAGCGAATCAAAGTAAACAGCGTTGCGTAGTTTTCTGCCAGCACCGCCAAACCAAGGCAGGCCAGCACCAGGTACACGATGTCACTGACCGTCATCCCCAGCGCCAACGAAAAGCAAGACGCCGCACCCTTGGTCATCGCACGCGCCAAAATTGCAAACACACCGGGCCCGGGCGTAATGCCGAAGATGAAAATCGCCAAAAAGAAAGTGAGCGCGCTCTCGAATGTCATAGTGCTTGCCTCAGGTCAGGGGCGTTTAGGGGAATGGGTAATATAGTGGGGGCTTGGCATTTGGTGCAATAGAGGCAGGCGATGCTTTTTGGTACAACTGGCCTTAATTTCTGGAAAAGTCGTGATTTGGGTCTAAGCTCAACTGGATACATACATGAATAGGGAAGATATCCTGCCAAGGTTGGCTGGAAAACGCATTCGCGTTTTTGTCCTAGCTACGATTCGATTCTTCTCTAAAAATATAATACTATCAATGCGTTATGCGCTTTTCTGGTCTTTGTGCAAGTAATGATATCGTGCGTGCGCGTGAAGAAACTGTTAAATGTATGTAGCTACGGAGAGCATATGCCCAACTGGCTATCTGAATTTCTCTATATTTTAGCTTTATCGAAGAAGACACAATGGGCAATTATTCTAGGCTGCATCTTCTTTATAGGTATCCATCTTCTTGGCGGGTATATGTTGGAAAACTTCGAGCTACATGGTCCTGCGAAAGGAATTCAAGATGTTATGGTTCAGAAAATATCCAAGAAATACGATAAAGTTGCCTTAATTACACTTTTGTCGTTTTGGGTTCTTGCATATAAGTGCTACCAAAAAGATAAGAAGAGGTTTTGGTAAAAGCATTTAACAAGGCCAAGCACAATCGTGCAATGCAAAAAAAACGCATTGCACTGGACGGCCTACACTACGTTTCGGCCGCCTGTGTTGGCGGCGTTAAATGCTTGGCGAGAAAATGTGTTTCAATATTTTAAACTAATCACACAAATAATCTGGATTGTTAAATGGGTAATATGGAGATAAGTGGTACAGCAGATATCACTCATGAAGGGATTAAAAAGCATTTTACTAAATGGAAGAAATATCCTTTTCAATCAGTTATTGAATTGATCGCTAACGGATTTGATTCTGGCGCAACTTCCGTAGATCTTATGATTGAACACAATGAAATGCATGGTCTAGTTGCTATAACCGTGTTGGATAACGGGTCGGGCATTGATATAAAGAAATGCGACCAACATTTTTCTAGGTTTAATGAATCTTCTAAACAAGGTGATGATGACCTTCAGGGAGCTCACGGAAAAGGAAGGCTTGCGTTTCATTTGCTCTGTTCAAATGCTACTTGGTACACCAAATGCTATGACTCTGAATCTAAGATACTAATAGATAGCACTAAGCTGCGTGATTTTTCAGCAAAAGAGATTGCGCCAGAGGAACAGCATGCATTACTAAGCCCACTTGAATCAGGTACATGTGTGGTCCTATCCAACTTTCATACCAACCTTCCAGGGCTAGAGGTTATTAAAAGTAATCTTGAAAGCTATTTTGGCTGGAGACTAATTCTAAACCCCGATCGAAAGTTAACGGTTAATGGGGTAGAAGTCGAGATTCCTGAAAATGAGTTGATAGAGAAAAATATTTGTATTGATGGGGCTGAATTTAAAATCGATTTTATTCGCTGGGTAGATAAGCCTGGAGATGAGAAGTCATATAATTATGTAGTTAACCATGATGGACGAGTATTACATCGAGATCTAAGCAGTTTTAATAAAAAACCAAAGTTTTACCTTAGCTCTTACTCTAGGTCGAACTGGTTTGATAATTTCAATAAAAGTAGCTCGACGCTAAATTTTACGGATGCCCCGCAGGTTAGCCCAGAATCTGATGCTTTCAAGAAGTTAAAAAAGGCAATACATGAGTTCAGCAAGGAAATATATGAAAAGTTTCTTCGGGAATTTGTTGAAGAAAAAATTGAGGAGTATGAAGCTCGCGGTTATTTTCCGGAGCATAAAAGGCTAAAAGCGGAAGAAGCGGCTTGGAGAAGAGAGAATACTAAGTCATTTGTAAAATCACTTTATATAACTGACCCTGCGATTTTCAATAATATAAAAGAAAAACCTGTAAAAATACTATTGGCGCTAATTGATAAGATATTGGTGTCCAATGAGAATGATACGATTTTTGAGGTTGTCGGCGAAATTCTTAATCTAGATGAAAATCAAATAAATACATTCTCGCAGCAAGTTAAAAATTCATCGTTAGAAAATGTTATTAGTACCATCGAAGTCCTTCAAAAGAGAGAGTTTGCTGTCCATAAGCTTCGAGAAATAATGGTTAAATATTATAAAGAAGTTCTCGAAACACCTGATTTGCAAGGGATTATTGAAAGTAATACTTGGCTTTTCGGCAACAAATATACACTACTGGGTGCTGAAGAGGATGACTTCCAAAAAATATCTTTGAATCTTAGGAGTCATGTAAAAGGAATAGATTTCATTGATGAAAGTGACGTTGAGTCAGTGGATTTAGATGGTGGGTTAGATATTGAGGGGGTTAGACGGCAAGTAGACTTATTCTTAGCTAGAAAGAATATTGGATTCAATTCTAGGGGTGAGTCTTACTACCAGTGTACGATCATCGAAATAAAGAGGCCAGCAGTTGCACTCAACGAAAAGCATCTTAAGCAAATACGAGACTATGCGCGAATAATATCCGAACACTCTGGCTTCTCAATGGAGAAAATGAGGTTTGAAATAATACTGGTCGGTAGAAAAATTTCAGATAAAGATTTCGATATCAACTCAGCTTTAGAAACGGCAGATGCTAAAAACGAACCTGGATTAGTGTTCAGCACCAAAAATGATCGGATAAAAGGGTATGTGAAAACCTGGGGAACCATATTTGCTGAATTTGATTTAGCAAACCACTACCTGCTTGAAAAACTTCAAACGAAGAGGGGTTCTCTTGAAGATAAGTCTTCAAAGCAACTGGTAGATGAACTTCAGGAGCCATCGGAGTAATGCATTTAACAAGCGGCTGCACCGGACAAATTTCCGCTGTCACCTTTTTTCGCTTAGCAGCAAAAACCCGCCATCAAAAATTTGCTCGGTGAGCCGGGCGTTGAGGCTGTCGGATAAGTCGTTCAGCCCTCGACCTGCGGTCGAACCCTCAGTTACACTGCTTGAAACAAACTTTACCCCGCATGGTGCAACGGATGGCACGCTTCAAACACTACGATTACGAGCAAACCAAGATGA
>NZ_JBSWXK010000018.1:0-59207 GCF_056160565.1 Neptunomonas sp. ABH4_499
GTTGGAGGAATATCTAGCGAGCCACACTTCTAAGCCATGATTTGATGATAAAATGCCTACCAATACGGTGTATCGGTAGGCCACATAACTAAGCCCATTTCAAAGGATTGAAAACAGGTCATGAAACGCGAAGATTCAATCGTCACGCTTAACGATAAAGGGACGCTACTTGTCAGCCCTGACACCCACCACAAGTACCTCAAGAACTCGTTTATTTTCTTGTCGTTTTTGTTTTTCATGTCCATCTTTACTTTTTTCAGCAAAAATGAAGACTGGCTAATCAGCTATTATTATGCTTTTGATATAGATCAAGTCTATCAAAACTCTCGTAGCTCATGGTACGGCCGAGAACTAACGCAAGAGGAAATAGAACAAATAAAAATCGAAAATCCTGTTGACTCCCTACATGAAAAAAAGATGTTTTTTATTGAAAACTCACCCTTCATATTCCTTCTATCCCTGTGCTTTTATTTCATTTTTATCTTCAAAACCAAACCCAAGATCTTTATTGACCGAGAGCACGGCATTGCATGCTCCTATATTTTCAGCCGCCTCTACATCAGTCGGTTTGAGGATATTTTAGCGAAGAACAACCTGTACGAAGGTGCTTGGCCACCGTTTCATATGAACGCAAGGCATACGAATGATCATCCGCGCGGCCCGCTTTTTCTGTGTTTACAGCGCTACCAAAGCAAACGCACCGCCACGTTTTGGTTAGGGGATAATCCGGCCACCAGTACCTACATGAACACTGAATTAAAAGAGGCCATCATCGGTTTTATGACGGATTACGAACCCAAAACCGAAGAGCAGTGGCGCAAAGCCTTTGACATTAAGCACTCTGGTTGGCTTAGCAAAATACGTTCTAAAGCGGGCGAGTTTTCACTGTTTCCCGATCGCAGCGCGACTTTACCTAAGAAGGTGCAAAAGCAGTTGGAGGAATATCTAGCGAGCCATACGTCTAAG
This sequence comes from Neptunomonas sp. ABH4_499, assembly GCF_056160565.1. Classification (NCBI taxonomy): domain Bacteria; kingdom Pseudomonadati; phylum Pseudomonadota; class Gammaproteobacteria; order Oceanospirillales; family Oceanospirillaceae; genus Neptunomonas; species Neptunomonas sp. ABH4_499. Next base: position 967 of record NZ_JBSWXK010000018.1, read on the forward strand.
CCATGATTTGATGATAAAATGCCTGCCGATATGGCGTATCGGTAGGCCACATCACTAAGCCCATTTCAAAGGATTGAAAACAGGTCATGAAACTCGAAGCTTCAATCGTCACGCTTAACGATAAAGAGATGCTGCTTGTCAGCCCTGACACCCACCACAAGTACCTCAAAAACTCTTTCGTTTTTTTACTTTTCTCTATTTCATGTTTGCTAATATATTTTATATTTGACAACAGCACATGGATAAATAGCTACTATTTTGCTTTTGACCAAGAAAAAGCCTTTGAAATATCTTGGGGAAAGTATGGTGAATATTCCGCAGAGGAAAAAGAATATTTACAGAAAAAATACCCTATCAATACGACACATAGGAGAAAAGTTTTCTTTTTAGAAAATTCAATTTTTTTATTAATAGTAGCATGCTCCCTATATTTCATATTAATCTTGAAAACCAAACCGAAGATATTCATTGATAGGGAACACGGGATTGCCTACTCTTACCTTTTCAATCACCTATATATCAGTCGGTTTGAAGATATTTTGGCTAAGAATAATTTATACGAAGGCTCTTGGCCGCCGTTTCATCTGAACGCAAGACACACTACCGACCATCCGCGTGGTCCGCTCTTCCTGTGTTTGCAGCGCTATAACAGCAAACGCACTGGCACATTTTGGCTTGGAGATCACCCTGCAACCAGTACTTATATGAATACTGAACTTAAAGAAGCCATCATTGGCTTTATGACAGATTACGATTCAAAACCAGAGGAAGAATGGCGTAAAGCATTTGACTTAAAACACACTACTTGGCTTGGCAAAGTACGCTCTAAAATGGGTGAGTTTTCACTGTTTCCGGATCGTAGTGCAAACTTACCTAAGAAGGTGCAGAAGCAGTTAGATGAGTACCTTACGAAGCAGCACAGTAAAACCCTTAAACACAAGCATGGTCATGATTGACTGATCAAGCTTCGGAATGTAGCCTCTCGATGTCGCTCAGGATGAGCAAATCAAAAAAGGGAGTTCTCTATGCCATCCATACCAACATCCATTAATGGTGTTTCCATTGAGTTTTCAACCAAAGTAAACAACTCTGTTGATCTGAGGATCATTGATGCTTTGAAAGAGATCATCACCGACGATCTCGTGAAAAATCATAATCTATCTAAACTCTATATTTCATCAGCGAATGACCAACACAAGTCACCGAGTCGCCATGTTATGGGTAATGGAAAAGCTGTTGATATCTCGAGAATAAATGGCAAAAAGCTCATCTTAGCCTACGAATCAGATTCTGATGTGAAAGCCGTAGCTGACGCCATACAGAACAACTTTGAAGACTACCAGCACCGAAGAGAGAATTTTGGCCCTCTGTTCACGAAAAAGCTGGGGAAAGACTACCCTGTCAGTGGCCATAAGGATCACATCCACTTATCGGTAAACTAATATGAAATTACGCTCTGTATGCTTTGGAATTGTCTTTAGCGCACTCATCACAGGTTGCTCTACGACCCAAGAAAGTCACCTTCTTTACCCAGCAATGGCGTATGGCGAGGTGTCACTTTTGAATGAGATCCAAAGCGACGGTGAGAAGCAGTTATACATCAAGCTGTATAAGACACCTAAACACAACATTGCTTGCTCGGGTGAAACCGAGAACATCTGCCGATTCCAGTACACACTGTCGGTCGCAAGCTTTGACGAGCACCCCGAGGTCAATGTTTATCAGCTAGAGCCTGATTTCATTGAAAATATCTCTTGGGGTACAACGGATGAGATCGATACAGCGGTTTTGCACTTTAGCGGATCTAGCTCCAATGAGCCGGGAGCACCTGTGCGCCAATACCGAGCCGTAGTGACGCTCGACCAGCTAAAAGTCGAGTCGCTTTAGTACGCATTAGGCACGGCCGATTGTGCAGTGCCTAGCCTTTCCAGACTTCCCTCAACAACCGATACGACTCCCGACGGGCTAGTTGATCGTACACCGCACAGTTCACGATAAGCTCGTTGGCTTGGGTGCGGGCAATAAAGCGCTCTAACCCTGCTTTTACGGTGGTGGGGCTTCCGACAATGGAAGCGCCTAAGAAACTCTCGACTGAGGCAATTTCGTGTCCCTGCCAAAGCGCATCCATACTTTCAACGGGTGGCTGGAGCTTGCCGCGAGTGTTGCGAAAGATGCTGAGTACGTGTTGCTGCTGGGAGGTAAACAAGAACTCGGCTTCCTCATCCGTTTCCGCCACGATGATGTTAGTGCCCACCATGGCATAAGGTGCATCAAGATACGCCGACGGGGTAAAGTGATCCCGATAGATGGATAAGGCTTGATCCAAAAACGCTGGGGCGAACTGAGCCGCAAACGCAAAAGGTAAGCCCAGCTGACCGGCCAGTTGTGCGCTGAACCCGCTGGAACCTAATAACCAAATCGGGACTTCTAACCCTTCGCCGGGCACCGCCTTGACGCGGTTCTCGCCCCAAAAGTAGCGCATTAGCTCTTCCAACAATTGTGGGAAGTCGTCACCGGTATTGTGGGTAAGGCGTCTAAGGGCACGGGCAGTCAAACCATCGGAACCTGGCGCGCGACCTAATCCAAGGTCGATACGATTGGGATAGAGGGACTCCAACGTGCCAAACTGCTCTGCAATCACTAAAGGAGCGTGGTTAGGCAACATAATCCCACCGGAGCCTACGCGAATACGCTTGGTCGCACCCGCGACATGACCGATCAAGACGGAGGTCGCCGAGCTGGCGATGCCCTGCATATTGTGATGCTCGGCCATCCAGTAACGGGTGTAGCCCAGCTCATCCACCGCTTTCGCCAACGCCGTTGTATTGGCAAACGCATCGGCGGGCGTTTGCCCTTCCAACACGGGGCACAAATCCAGCACAGAAAACGCGGTGTTATCTAAGGTCTGCACAACATAACCTCCAGTAGTCATTCATAACGGCATTATGGAGTGCAAAGATCGTCATTCACACCAGATAGATAGGAACGCATTGTTGTTGAACGGTGGAATTACTATGGGTCAGCCCAATGGGTTTATAAGACTATTAAGCTATTTGAAAATTCGAGGATCAAATTCAAACTCTAACTTTTCATGGTTTTTAAAACTTTCTTCCATCGCGGGATGATTGGGATTAACCACGTAGTTGTTGTCTCTTGGGGAGATGGTTGATGGCACTTGTAAAGCAACATACTGAGGCTCTTCTGCATTCAAGAACTCATCACCAATTTCCTGCGTTTCTTCACCCGCGGGAATGTTTCTCCATGTGGCAGGTAGGGCATCTTCGTCCAGCTTTACGATAAGCTCGTCTGGTATATCTATCCGATAAAGATCGTATTGATCAATAATGTTTGGATCGTTATTTACGTGAACAAACACTTCCAACGCGCACAACGACTCGGATTCTGCGAAATAGAGAGCCTCGGTACCTTTGGAGTTCCATCGACCGCCGAAACGTTTTGCTCCCTCGGGGCTGAAAGGTGTATCCGCAAATTTCTTCTGAGTTAAACGGTAAAGCTTCATTAAGAGAAGACCCCGTGCTCAACTCTACCGATCAGATCTTTTACAATTTCATAGTCTACGGTCGTCGAAACCATATCCAATGGTCTTTTCCCACCTAAACCATAGACGCTCTCGCGCATCCATTCTAAAGCTCGCTTCTCATCATTAAACAGCTCGGTAGCTAACTTCATCAGCATCGCTAATCTATAGATGGCATCGCTTTCTTGGGTGCTAAAGCGCTCTTCATTTTTAAGTCGGCGCTTGATCGTGCTAACCGGAATATGAGTTACATTTCGGAACTCATTTTGGGATAGCTTTATCCTTTTTAAAATATTGTGGTATACCTTCGGTTCAAACCCTTGGTGCACTGCATCCGTACGCGCGGTTTTCACGTCTTCAATCCCAAGGCTGGACCAGAAGCTGGTTTTACTGCCTCGTTTAGGCTTAAAGCTTTTAAGTTTAACAGTAGCCATGGCAACCCTCCAATTTTTTAGACCATATGACCTTTAAATAATGGTCCAAATGAGCCATCAATGCAAGAAAGCACGTTTAACTGAGTGTTAGCCAGTAGCTGAGATACATAACCCCCTCACCGCAACCTTTCCACCAGCTCAACCCGTCGATTCTTCTGCTTACCACTCTCATCTGTGTTCGTTGCAGCAGGCGCAAAGGGGCCGACGCCTTGTGGGTCTAGGCGGGTGCGGTTTATGCCATAATCTTCAACCAGTGCATCCACCACGGCGTTCGCCCGCGCAATGGATAGATCAAGGTTATGCGCTTGCGCTCCGGTATCGTCGGTGTGGCCCACCACGTACAAGTTAAGCGTCGTGTTGCGCTCCAACAGAGTGGCGATGGCATCTAAGGCGGGCTTGGACTCGGGCTGGATCGTCGCTTGATCGGTATCAAAGTAGATACCGTAAATTAAGGCTTTACCGGTTTGGTTAATCTGCTCTTGAATCTCATCATCGGTGATGGTTAAAAGGCCGGTTTCGATCTCGTTTTCCTGAACGGTGATCTGCTCAACCCAACTTTCGTCCAGATACGCGCCAACATAGATCCCAACGTAGAGATCGCCTTCATCCCCCGCGCGCTTAGCCATCAGGTAATGGGGTTTGTGGTAGTAGTTATACACACTGTCGCTTTGCGACATCTGCCCACCCAAGGTTTGGGGTTCGATGCAGCGCTCTAATCGACATTCGCCAATGATCTCAAACTGGGCTTTTTCCAGCGCATCACGATAGTTTTCGAACACTTTTTGGGACGATGCGTGTTTGATCTCGTAGGTGTGATGGCTCACATCCCCTTGCAGTGTCAGGTCCGGTTGAGTTTGACCGTCGCTTTGCCACGGCAGGGTTACGTTTTCGGATTCCGCCCTTTGCGCTGTCCTAAGTGTCGCGCCGGGGTAGCGGGGCAATAAAGGGTTATCTTTGGCTTTTTCGGCTTCCGATAACGGCTCTACCGACGCTTCTGTACCGCTGTTTTGCAATGCAGCCGCGTTAAGGCTGACTAAACCAAGTTCCAACGGCTCGCTTTCAAGGATCGCTTGTTGAACGCGCACCTCATCATCGTATGCGCCAACGTAAAGCCCCACATAAACAGGCCCACGTGCACCTGCTTTTTCGGCAAGCAGGTAGTATGGTTTGCGGTAGTAGTTATAGACCTGCTCGGTTGGGGAGAGTGCCTCCCCCAGTTTTGCGGCTTGCTCTTCGGTGCCGCAGGCCTCCAGTTTGCACTCGAACACCGTGGTAAACCCACCATTGCTGAGGGCTGTGCGGTAGTTTTCGAACACTTTTTGGCTCGACACGTGCGGTATCTCGTAGGTGTATTGGTAGCGATCACCCACAAGGTTCATCACCGTCAGATCCGCTTCCCCAGGAACGGGCGCTGCGTCCGGCAGATCGAAAGCTTCGTAATCCCATTGCAGTGAATTCATCAGTTTGGCTTCTGGGTAGCCAGAGAGCAGAGGGTGCGTATCCGCCGCACTCACATGTGCTGTGGATAACATCAGCGCCACAGCGCCTAATAAACCGATCGATCTTTTCATACCTGCAACATCCTGTTACGTGTGCTGATTAACTCTCTTCTTACTGCTTTCTTACTACATTGCTACTGCGCTTCTTGGGCAATCGGGTTCTTTAACACGCCGATGCCGCTGATTTCGACTTCAATCACATCGTCAGGTTTCATATAAAGACGCGGTTTTCGAATCACACCCACACCGCCCGGCGTGCCTGTGACGATCACATCGCCCGACTGCAAGGTGCAAAAGGTCGAGATGTATTCGATCAACGCCGGCACATCAAAGATCAGATCCGAGAAGGGCGCGTGCTGCACTTGTTCCCCGTTTAAGCGGGTGGTCACGGTTTGATGTGGCAGTTGGTCGGCAGGGAACTCATCGGGCGTCACCATCCAAGGCCCGAAGGCGCCTGTGCCATCAAAGTTTTTACCGGCGGTAAATTGGCGGGTGTGCATCTGCCAGTCACGAATGCTGGCGTCGTTGTAGCAGCTGTAGCCGGCCACGTAATCAAACGCCTTATCTTTGGGGATATGGCGGCCCGTTTTACCGATGATCACCGCCAACTCACCCTCAAAATCGAGTTTTTCGGACACATTCGGGCGGATAATCGGCTCGCCATGCCCCACCTGCGTGGAGCTAAAGCGGGTAAAGAGCACAGGATGATCCATCTCCGACATACCGGTTTCAACGCGGTGGCTCTCGTAATTAAGGCCTACACACAGAATCTTCTCAGGGTCGGGAATCACCGGCAGCAAGGTCACCGCCGAGATAGGATAAGAGTCGCATCGCCCCTCGTACTCAGTAATATCAAACGGGTTCTCTAAAAATGCTTTTAGGGTGGTAATACTGGGTTCGCACAGACTCAAATCGTACAAAGTATTGCCATCAACCCATCCAAACCCGATGTGATCATTTACCTGAAAGCTGGCCAGTTTCATTGCGTCTCTCTTATCTATTTAGCGTGTGGTGATAGCGGTTAACGGCTCGGTTGGCCGCCACTCAGTGATCGTAATAACGGTTGATGATTGTCGTGCCACTGTTGAAGGTCATTACGCGCCTCCATCAGATCGATGCGCAGCCACATCAAGGTTTGCATCCATTCCTGACGGTCGTTGTCATCCCGACCGATCACTTCGCCATCTTTATTGCGAATCAGTCTAGGAGGGCGCATCGCCTCGCGCTGAGCGTGTTGGATTCGGCGCTCAATCTCATCGATACGTGATTCCAACCGGTAGCGTGCGTGACCCGGTGTGTAACCGGCTAAAAAGAGCTTGTCGTTGTCACCCTCGCAGGTGGCTTTGTAATCGCCGCCCTGCATCGCAAAGTAGTAACCCCGCTCGGTGGTGCAAAAGCGCTCCAGCCCTTTTTCAAAGCCCTGTTGATAATCCGACTCAACCGCCGCAATGCCGTACTTGATGCACGCCTCTTCGTGCTCGGCCAAACGGGCCGAGGTGTATCCATTCAGCGCATCATTAAGACCAATGTTGGTCCAATCGCCGCGAATGCACTCTTTTTCGTTAAGAGTGCTGCAGCCTTGAATCAGCAGCACGCTGGCAATAAGCGCGCTTATTAACCCTAAGCGCTTAGGGCTTAACAAGGTGAACGGTAGCGCCATCGGTTAACCCTCGCCGTTCAGTGCGCGCTCGATGACCGGCCACACAGTATCCAAAATCATCGGCTGCGCTTCAGCAGTGGGGTGAAGGCCATCGGATTGCATTAGGTCTGGGTTCAGTGCCACGCCTTCCAGCAAGAAGGGCACGTGTGGAGCGTCGTATTCGCTGGAAAGATCGCCAAAGAGGCTAAAGAATTGATCGGTGTAGCGCGGGCCGTAGTTAGGCGGCAGGTGAACGCCAACCATAATCGGCTTGGCCTTTTGCGCTAAGGATTGATCGATCAGGGCGCGTAAGTTACGTTCGATCAAGCGGATAGGCGTGGCTCGTAGGCCATCATTTGCGCCCAATTCGAGAACTATCCAATCCGGTTGGTGTCTTTTTAATAGATCGGGCAGACGCGTTAACCCTCCTTGCGTGGTTTCCCCACTGATGCTGGCATTGATGATCTGAGCGTCTATTCCTTGCTCGGTGACACGCTCTTGCAACAGTGACACCCAACCCTGCTCCGGTTTTAAGCGATACGCAGCCGATAGACTATCACCTAAGACTAATACGGTGGTTTGCGCCTGAGCCACTTGGCCCCATGCAAACAACCCAAATAAACACACGATCAAGATCGAACGGATACGTACCATGCCCGATACCACTCCCCTCACGTTAGCGCCCAGCATTGTTGCACACCAACTGAGCAAAACCTTTGATACCCATACAGGCCCACTGACGTTATTCGAATCATTGTCGCTTGAAATTCGCTCGGGGGAAACCGTTGCCATCATTGGTCAGTCCGGTGCGGGTAAATCCACATTGCTCAGTTTACTTGCCGGTTTGGACACGCCAAGCAGCGGAAACGTTCAGTTATCCGGTGTCGACCTTAGCCAGATGAGCGATGAAGAGCGCTCGGCATGGCGCGCCAAACACGTAGGCTTTATTTTCCAATCCTTCCATCTTTTACCGGAGCTCAGCGCGCTCGAAAACGTACAACTGCCACTGGATATTCGCGGCGAGGACAACAGCGCCGCAAAGGCCAAAGCCCTGTTAGAGCAAGTCGGCTTAGGTCATCGAGTGGATCACCGCCCATCGCAGCTATCGGGTGGCGAGCAGCAGCGCGTGGCGATTGCGCGGGCGTTTGTGACCGCACCCGATATTTTGTTTGCCGATGAACCCACCGGCAATCTAGATACCGACACCGGCGAGAGCATCATTGCCCAGTTGTTTGATTTAAACGCCAAGCACAACACCACCTTGATTCTGATCACCCACGACCGCGAGCTGGCCCAACGCTGTAACAGCCAGTTCCGCTTAGCCGATGGGGCACTCACCGAGGTTGGCGTATGAGTCTATTGAATCCGACGGTCAACCGATTAGCGTGGCGACAAACCAAAAGCCAATGGCGCAGGGCCGACTGGCGGGCGCTGTTGGCCTCTGTGTTTTTGATGACCACCTTGATCACGCTCCTGAGCCTCACGGGGGACCGCCTTCAAGGCTCGCTGGTACAGCGAAGCGCCGAAGTGCTGGGCGCGGATCTTATTTTAAGCAGCTCACGACCGATCACCGATGAGGAGCGCGCGCTCTGGCAGTCGAACGATCAGGTACGCGCTACCGAGGTCACCCAATTTACCACCGTGGTGGAGGGCGGCGATCAGATATTGCTCTCCTCGATTCGGGCCGTCACCAACCCATACCCGATGCGCGGCGAGATCATCACTCGCGACCCAGCAAAGAATGCACTGCCAGAGCCTGGTCATATCTGGGTTGAGGCATCGGTCTTGGAGCGCTTAGGCGTAAACGTGGGGGATACCGTTCACATCGGCTATGCGCCTTTGGTGATTGATCAGATCATCGAAAGCAGCCCAGACCGTGGCAGCGGCTTTCGAAGCTTTAACCCTCAGGTGATCATGCGATTGGAAGATCTTCCCGCCACGCAGGTCATCACCGATGGCAGTCGAGTACGCTACCGCGTGCTGTTTGCCGGTGAGATCGAACCGATCCAATCCCTTGAGGCCAACCTTAAGCCGGAGCTACCTAGCTGGCAGCGGGTGTTCACCGCACACGGGGATCAACCGGTCAGCCGAAACGCGATTGGTAATGCCGGTCAGTACCTCAAATTAAGCGCCCTGTTTGCTTTGTTGCTGGGCGCGATGGCGATCTTCCTAAGTCTTCGCCGCTTATCGGCCGACCAACAACATCGCATTGCACTGCTTCTAAGCCTTGGGCTGTCCCGATCTCAACTTCGCCAGCTATTAGGCACTCAGCTGCTCTTTGGCTGGGCGTTGGCGGCCATCCCCGGGACGATTCTGGGTGTGGTGTTACACGCGGCCGTGATGGCACTGCTTGGGGATCTACTCCCCAAACCCTTGCCGGATATCCACTACGGCATGTTGATCAGCAGTCCGTTATTGGCGCTGGTGATGCTGGTGCTGTTGGGGCTACCGACGCTTCTGCCGTTAAGCCAGATCTCGATCATGGCGCTGCTGCGTCAAAACACTCAGCAAAAGCTCAGTGCGTCCAAATGGGTTAACCTGATAACGCCGGTACTGCTGTACGCCTTATTGGTGCTGTTTATCGAGTCGTGGTGGATGGCGGCCTTGATGACCGTAGCACTGTTGTTGATGGGCTACTTGGCAGGCCTTGCCGTGCAAGCTTTGATTCAAGGACTCAGTAAACCACTGGCTAAACGCTTACGTTTGGCTTCACTGCTGACGCTTCGCATCCGCCAACAGCGTCACTGGCACCGCATTCAAGGGGCCGTCCTGACCTTGTTGCTGACGTTAATGACGGTACTGCTCTTTGCAAGGCAAGATCTGTTAAACGACTGGGAAAACCAACTTCCGGCCGATACGCCTAACCATTTTGTCATCAACATTCAGTCGTGGGAGCGCGATGCGGTCGCGGATTGGTTTGATCAAAACCAGATCGACACCACGCTTTACCCTATGATTCGTGGGCGTTTAACCTCCAAAAACGACTTACCGATCGAGCAAGCTTTCACGCCCGAGCAGCAAAAGCACAATGCGCTTAACCGCGAGCTGAACCTCTCGTTCGCAAGCGAGAAGCCTGCCCATAACCCGATCGTTGAGGGCGAGTGGCAAAGCGATGGCGATTCGATCTCCCTTGAGCAGGAGATGGCCCAAGAGCTTGGCTTAACATTGGGCGATACGCTGACCTTTACGGTCGGCAGCGATACCTTTACGGGGACAGTCACCAGCATCCGCACCGTGGAGTGGACCTCGTTCAGGCCCAACTTTTATGTGATCTTCACACCAGGCGTATTGGATCAGCTGCCAGCGACCTACATCACCAGTTTCAGACTCAGTGAGGCGGAAAAACCCAAGGCGACCGCGTTGGTCAAAGCCTTCCCGACCTTGACGATGATCGATGTGGACCAGCTGTTAAAACAGGCCGAGGAGCTGATTCAAAAACTCAGCGACTCAGCGTCCTTCATTATGGGGCTCACCGTGTTGTGCGGCCTGATCTTGGTGATTGCGACCTTGCAACAGGATTTGGCGAAACGCCAGTTTGAGACAGCGCTACTGCGTACCTTGGGCGCCACGAGCGAGCAAACCAAGCGACTGAACCATCTGGAGTACATCTTGATGGGCTTTAGCTGCGGTGTGCTGGCGGCGATTTTATCGGAGCTAGTCCTGCTTGGGATCTATCTTGGCCCCTTAGAGCTTGAGCCGACACTGCACCCGAACTTGTGGATTCTGCTTCCGGTGGTCGGCACCTTACTGTTTACGCTGACCGGCAGTTTGATCCGCAAGGGGATGGATGTGCAGCAAAGCTTTGCCTACTTGAAACAGCGGGAAGATTAACCCGCTTTTACACCCTAGAAGGACAGCCTTACTACCGAGGTACCACGGTGCCTTGTTAAGGGCAGTGCTACACTTACCTTTAGACGTTCTATGCGATCAAAAAAAGAAAAGAGGGTGGGTGCAACAATGGCACACAACGATGAGAACTTTCGCGACTCATCTGGCATTGGCTGGGTGATCATCAATCTTCTGGCTTTGCTGTGGATAACCATGCCGATCAGCATCGCCTTGATAACCGTTGTTCAGTGGTAAACCACGGTTGTCGATAAAACCGCCGTCCTTGGCGGTTTTTTTATGCGTTACTTCTCAAGACGGATCGTCTCAACGCCTTCTGGCGTGCTCATCAAGATGATGTCCGCACCACGGTTTGCAAACAGGCCATTGGTGACCACGCCCACAACGTTGTTGAGCAGGCGCTCTAGCTCTTTTGGATTTTCGATTTCAAGATCATGCACATCCAAGATCTCGTTACCGTTATCCGTCACCACGCCTTCGCGGTACACGGGTGCGCCATCCAGCTTCACAATCTCACGTGCTACATAAGAGCGCGCCATTGGGATCACCTCTACCGGCAGTGGGAAACCGCCTAGCAAATCCTTTTTCTTAGTCTGATCCACAATGCAGACAAACTCTTTGCTCGCCGCTGCAACAATCTTTTCGCGCGTTAGTGCCGCACCGCCGCCCTTGATCAGGTTAAGATAAGGGTCAAACTCATCAGCACCGTCCACATAGACTTCAAGCTGACCAACCGAGTTAAGATCGTACACAGGAATCCCGTGGCCTTTTAAACGCTCGGCCGTACCTTCGGAACTCGCCACCGCGCCATCAAACAGGTGCTTAACGTCCGCAAGCGCATCGATAAAGCAGTTTGCGGTTGATCCAGTACCAACACCGATGACGGCATCGCTGGTCAGTTTTGGACGAATGTAATCCAGCGCCGCCTTCGCTACGGCCTGTTTCATCTCATCTTGGGTCATTGTGGTCATGTGTGGAGTCCTGATCGTGGAATTTAGGGCAAATTATACGCAGCATTATTGCTGGCTTGTAGACGAAAAGCACGATCAAGGGTAGGATTTCCTGCTCACTTTTTATTCGCCTTGGGCGAATTTCGTTTTACCCCTCGCATATGGAATGTTCAGAATGCTTCACCATTACATCAAGAAAATCTTGGAAGCGCGCGTCTATGACGTTGCAGTCGAAACTCCGCTGGATGAAGCCCGCGGCCTGTCCGAGCGTCTGAACAACCGAATTATGCTCAAGCGAGAAGACCTACAGCCTGTCTTCTCGTTTAAAATCCGCGGCGCTTACAACAAGATGGCAAGCCTAACCGACGAGCAAAAAGCCGTTGGGGTTGTGGCGGCGTCTGCCGGTAACCACGCACAAGGCTTGGCCATGGCCGCACGCGAGATGGGCGTTAAAGCCACCATCGTGATGCCAAAAACCACGCCCGATGTGAAAGTGAACAACGTTAAACGTTTGGGCGGCAAAGTCGTGTTGCACGGCGATGCCTTTGATGAGGCTTCCGAGCACGCGCAAAAACTGGTGGAAGAGAAAGGCATGACCTACATCCACCCGTTTGACGACCCGGATGTGATCGCAGGCCAAGGCACTATCGGTATGGAGATTCTGCATCAAGAATCCGGACCGATCGAAGCCATCTTCGTCCCGGTTGGCGGTGGCGGTTTGGTGGCGGGTGTCGCTGCGTACGTGAAGTATCTGCGCCCAGAAACCAAAATCATCGGCGTCGAGCCTTATGAAGCGGCGTGCTTGTACGAAGCGATGAAAGCCGGCGAGCGGGTTACCTTGCCTCAAGTGGGCATCTTTGCCGACGGCGTAGCGGTGGCCCGAATCGGTAAAAATACCTTTGATTTGGCCAAAGAGTACGTTGATGAAGTGATTCTGGTCAGCACCGATGAGATCTGCGCAGCCGTTAAAGACATCTACGACGACACGCGCTCCATCTGTGAACCGGCCGGTGCCTTAGGTGTGGCAGGCCTTAAGAAGTACGCGCAACGCGAAGGGATCAGCGGAAAAACCCTGATCGCCATCGACTCAGGTGCCAACGTCAACTTCGACCGCTTACGCCACATCGCGGAGCGCTCCGAACTTGGCGAAAAACGCGAAGTGATCGTGGCAGCAAAAATCCCAGAGAAACCGGGCAGCTTTAAAAAGTTCTGCACCGCACTTGGCAAGCGCAACATCACGGAGTTCAACTACCGTTACAGCGATGACAGCACCGCCGTTGTGTTTGCGGGCATTCAAGTAAAACCCAATAACGATGGCCGCGATGAGCTACTCACCGAGATTCGAGAACACTTGGACGAGGTGGTTGATCTTACCGATGACGAAACCGCCAAGCTGCACGTACGCTACATGGTCGGCGGTCATGCGCCAGCTAACGTCGATAACGAAGTCGTGTACCGCTTTGAGTTTCCAGAGCGCCCCGGCGCACTGATGAAATTCCTGAGCAACTTAGGCGGTCGCTGGAATATCTCGATGTTCCACTACCGAAACCATGGCGCAGCGTACGGTCGAGTGCTGGTGGGTATGCAAGTGCCTGAAGAGGATCACCACCTAGTGACGCAGTTCTTGGACGAAATCGGCTATCAGTATTGGGATGAGACCCACAACGAAGCTTATAAGCTGTTCTTGGGATAAGCATCGCACACTAATAAAAAAGGCTCTTCGGAGCCTTTTTTATTGCCTATTTGTCAGGCGAATTAACATACATGCGTTTGAATTTTTTATAGATACTATTTAAGGTACTGAAACTAAAGGATTTAAGGTTTCTTAGCCCACTTATTGCTGTTTAATTAAGAGAAGTAACCCACAAGGAAGTAACATGAAAAAGCTTTTAGCCTCCCTTGGCCTGATGATTGCCGCATCAAGCGCCAACGCCTCCCTGTTCACTGAAACCCACTCCATCACCACCTCCGGTGAAGGGTCCATCGGTTTTACCCATTTTGAAGTGACGGATGCTGGCTATTTTTCCTTTTATACGCTGGACCCTACCTTCGACTCGATGCTGGTGCTGTTCCGAGACGACGGTATTTTAAGCCCAGACGATTTTCTGGCGACAGATGATGACTCTTGTACAGATGCGGTCTGCGGACCGGCTGATGAACATCTTAATGCGCTAATTGAAAACCGTTTTTTGAACATCGGTCACTACTTCTTAGCGACCGCAGAAAACCTCTCGGCGTTTGAGGTATTAATTGGCTCAACCTTTAACTGGGAAATAAGCGATATCACCGTGGTAGCCGAGATCGGCAGCTTAGACACAGGCTCTGCCAATGCGATGCTCGGTGAGCCTGCCGAAGCACCAGAACCATCAAGCTTAGCGCTCATGTGTTTAGGACTGTTTGGCCTAGCGGGCTGGGCACGCAAAAAGCGCAAAGCGTAAACACGCGTTGATCGCTCTACCTAAGCAGGGCGATCCCTCTCCGGGCTCATCATTTAAGCACCCTAACTAGTCAGCTTATTTAACAAACGCATGTTCAAATGTTTCTTTTTGGATACTATTAACACTCTAATCCACTGTTTTAAATACCTTTATCCCATCTGCGCCTGAGAATTGCTTATTAATCAGGGCGATAGCTCATTCAATAACTTGGGAAAGGTTAACATGAAAAAATTCTTAGCCGCTGCAGGATTAGTCGCCGCAGCTTCGAGTGCACACGCATCTTTATTTACAGAAACACATAACATTACAAGCTCTGGTGAAGGTTCCGTTGGATATAGCTATTTTGAAGTTACCACTGCTGGCTACTTCAATTTCTACACCATGGGCCCAACGATCGACCCTGTTCTTTACCTTTTTGAAGATGACGGCGTTTTAGGAACAGATGACTCTTTAACTTGGAATGATGACAGCTGCTCAACATCACTATGCGGGCCTGCCGGCGCTTTTCGTAACTCACTGATTTCAAATTACTATTTGGACTTAGGCAGCTACTTTTTAGCAGTATCTGACTTCGGTTTTAGTGCGAGCGAAGTCGTTTCTGGATTAAACTCCAACAACTTGACTGGCAATGTAACCATTGTGGCAGATATAGGCTCATTAGACAGCGGTAATGCGTATGCTGTGTTAAGTTCATCAGCAACCAGCGATGTACCAGAGCCATCATCATTGGCGCTGATGTCTTTAGGTATGTTGGGTTTAGCGGGCTGGGCACGCAAAAAGCGCAAAGCCTAATCACCATTTCAGCATAAAAGAAGGGGCCGTTCATCGCCCCTTTTTTATTTCAGTATGCTTTAGCGTTTAAGCCGGTACTTCCGGTGAGTGTGTGTGTACACCCCAAAAGGCTTTTACCGTGTATAGGGTTAACGACACAATCCCCCAAGTAAGCCCCAAAACAACGCCTGCATCCACAATACCCCGCCATGGCTGCGCCAAGTGATGCACTACTTGGATCAGCAGGATAATCCCGATGCTTAGGCAGAAGGTGACGATTTGACGGCGGCGAGTAATGTGGAAAAACCCCATACAAAAGAGGGGCGCCAAGATCGCGCGTACCGGGGTAACGTTTTCAGAAAGGTAGCGTATGCGCGCAGCCACGCGTGGTGAGAAGCCTTTTTGAAAGCCTTTATAGCCTTCGGCGAAGCCCATAAAACCGATGCTGATGGCCAGCGCAAGCCAGTGATACCAGATCAAAGGTTGTTCAAACATCTGCATTGCATAAGCCCCCAAGCGGTAAATTGCACTGCTAAAAATCAGCAAAATACCTGCGTAGCCCCAAAAGGCGGCTATGGAACCAAACATAAAACGACCTCAGATTTTCAGACGGTGGCGTAAACGCCTAGGTGTACAAATTATGTACGAAAGAGCGGCCGTATTATAGGGGATGGGATCAACAAAATCGACGCATAAAAAAAGCCGCCCAAGAAGGGCGGCCAAGTGCTTTTACACAAACAACATAGGGAGTCAGGGCACTCCCCAAGCCAGGATCAGTAGCCTTTCAGCTCATCAATGTACTCTGGCAACCACAGGGAGATCTCCGGTACATAGGTGATCAGACCCAAGAAGCCAAGCAACAGACACAGCCACGGCAGACATGCCTTGATGACCCAAACCATGTTCTGTCCGGTGATACCGGCGGTCACAAAGAGGTTAAGTCCCACAGGCGGCGTTAACATACCGATCTCCATGTTCACCACCATGATGATACCTAGGTGGATAGGGTCGATACCCAGCTGCATTGCGATTGGGAACAAGATAGGAGCCATGATCAGCAGGATCGCGGATGGCTCCATGAAGTTACCCGCCGCCAACAGCAACAAGTTCATGATGATCAGGAAGCCCCACGCTGGCAACCCCCAGTTTACAATCGCTTCAGCGATGGTGTGCGGGATACGCTCAGTGGTTAATACGTGTGCGAACAGCATTGCGTTGGCAATGATGAACAGCAGCATCAAAGAGACTTTGGACGCATCCAGAATCACTTTACGGACTTCTTTATCGAATACCGATTTCGGGAACGCCCACACCATTTGCAGCGTGTTACGCGCAATTGCAGCGCCTAGGGCTTCGCCCTCTTTACGCCATGGCACATTACGCAATGGACCGATGTCACGGTAGCCCATCACAGCGATGAAGTAACCGTAGACCGCCGCAACCGCAGCCGCTTCCGTTGGCGAGGCAATACCACCGTAGATAGAGCCCAGTACGATGATGATCAGCATCAGACCACCCAGTGCGATCACACCGGAGCGCGCTAGCTGACGAAAACCTGGGAATTTTTGCGAAGGCAGGCCTTTGATGCGTGCAACGATGTAGATCGCCACCATCAGGATCAAGCCCATCATCAGACCCGGAATGAAACCGGCCATGAACATACGTGATGCCGATACTTCGGTTGCCGCCGCGTACACCAGCATAACGATGGAAGGCGGGATCAAGATACCCAGCGTACCTGCGTTAGCAATAACGCCAGCCGCAAACGATTGTGGGTAACCAGAGCGCACCATACCTGCGATACAGATGGTACCGATCGCCGCGACCGTAGCAGGGGACGAACCCGATACCGCCGCAAACAGCATACACGCCATCACCGACGCCATCGCCAGACCACCCTTGATGTGGCCTACTGTATCCACAGCAAAGTTGATCAAACGCTTAGCAACACCACCTGTTGAAAGGAAGGTCGATGACAAGATGAAGAACGGGATCGCCATCAGCGTATAGTGCTCAGAGGTCGCTTCAAACAGCTTCAGAGCAACCGACGCCAATGAGTCGTTTGAGAAGATTAAGATCGTAGTGATCGATGACAAACCCAGTGCAATCGCGATCGGCATGCCGATCAACATGCAGCCGAATAGGGTGATAAACAGTACTGCGATGGTCATTATTTACCCTCCTTATTCGCGTGAGTGGATGCCAGCTCTTTCTCTTCGCTTTCTTGAAGCTCTTTAGCAAGCTCCATGGACTCTTTGGCTTCGTCAGCCATATGGAAGCCCAGCGTTTCGCCTTTGATCACACTCCAACCCAATTGCAGGAAGCGGATGATCAACAAGACAAAACCGATAACCAAGACACTCATTGGAATCCACTTAGGTACAGGTAAATCTTCCAGCTCGATACCGATCATCTTCATTTTGCTCAGATAGATCCAAGAGCCGTACAAGAACATACCGCAGTAGACCAGACACAGCGCGACCGCAATCAGGGTCAGCGTGCGTTGTACAGGATTAGGGAAGAGCTTAACGAACACATCCACACCGATGTGCGCGCCAACTTTAACGCCATAGGATGCACCAAAAAGTACAAACCATGCAGCGATCAATAACGTCACTTCCTGTGCCCAATGGATACCGGCATTGAAACCGAAGCGGGCCACCACTTCAGCAAATACCAGCAGGGTCATAGACACGATGAGGATCGACATAAAGCCTTCCTCAAATTGTCCAAACAGTTTTTTAATCATTGTTGCCACCCGTTGCGCTTTTTTACTTTTGTTTTTGGACTGACTCGCCTTTCACCAGACAATAGTCACAGGACAGCACTCAGCCAAGTGAGTACAGCTCTCCTCTGGGTATTGGGGGTGAAAAGGTGGGTCGATTGACCCACCTTGATTACTCAGAACGAGTAATTAGTTGTTTGCAGCTTCAGCCGCTTTGATCAGGTCAGCGCCGATATCGCCTTCGAATTTCTTCCAAACAGGCTTCATCGCTTCAACCCACTGTTGACGCTCAGCGTCAGTCAGTTTGATGACTTCAGAACGCTTAGAATCAATGATCGCTTGCTTGTCTTCTTCGCCTTTCTTAGCGGCAATGTCGTTACCGTAAGCGATAGACTCATCCAAAGCTTTCTTGATTTCTGTTTGCAGCTCTTCATCCAGACCCATCCAGAACTCAGCAGAGGTCACAACCAGGTAGTCCAAAACACCGTGGTTAGATTCGGTGATGTATGGCTGTACTTCGAAGAACTTCTTAGAATAGATGTTTGACCAAGTGTTTTCTTGACCATCGATCGCTTTGGTTTGCAGCAGGGTAAATACTTCTGAGAATGGCTTTTTCAGAGGTACAGCATCGACTTGCTCGAACTGCGCTTGCAGAACGTCAGAAGTCATGATTCGGAATTTTTTACCCGATGCATCAGCAGGAGTGCGCAAAGGAGTGCTTGCAGACAGCTGCTTCATACCATTGTGCAGGTAACCCAGACCTACCAGGCCTTTTTTCTGCAGGCTGTCTAACAGTTTTTGACCGTCTTCGCTTTGCTGGAATTTCTCAACAGCCGCCATGTCCTTGAACAGGAACGGCAGGTCAAAAATTTGCAGGCTGTCAGTGTACTTCTGGTACTTAGACAGTGCAGGCGCAGCCATTTGAACGTCGCCCAACAGCATCGCTTCCAGTACTTTGTTATCACCGAACAATTGAGAGTTAGGGAAAACAGATACTTCGACTTTACCTGCCAGACGCTCTTCTACCAATTCTTTGAATTTGATAGCCATCTGGCCTTTAGGTGTGTTTTCAGCAACCACGTGAGAGAACTTGATCTCAACCGGTGCAGCTGTAGCAGCTTGAGCACCCAGAGCCAGAGCGATTGAGGTCACAGCAGCAGTCAATAAACGCATAACGCATCTCCTGTTTTTGGAATTATTCAGATTTTTTTGCGTTCAAACCCGACCCAACATGTTTTGGTGTCAGATACACAATGACTTAGAAAGCACAAAGCAGGCCAACTAAGAAAAATCATTAAATTTCAAAAAGTTATATTTTTGATACTTTTGGAGAGACACCATAAGTGGCGAATATCCACCCATAGGTATAGTTGATAATGGGTGGATTTCCACCCAATACAGGAGATACTTACGGTTTATAGTCGTTTTTATCCAGCCCGTACTTTTTCATTTTGTCGTACAAGGTCTTACGGGGCAGGCCAAGACTGACCAAGGTATCCTTAATAGACCCGCCATGACTGGAGAGTTCCGCTTGCAGCAGCATTTTTTCAAAACGCTCAAGCTGCTCGGGTAACGTCATCTTGCCGCTTTGCGCCGCATCCGTGATGGGGCGGTTATCAAAGTCAAACGTGCAGCTCTCGCCCAGTAACACGTAACGCTCGGCCAAGTTGCGAAGCTCTCGCACATTGCCCGGCCAATCGTGAGTCACCAAAGAGTGCATCCGCTCTGCCGAGATGGGCGGCACCTCTCGACCATATTGCGCCGCAGCCAAAATGGAAAAGTGCTGGAACAACAAAGGGATATCGTCGATGCGTTCACGCAATGGGGGGATATCCACCCGTACAACGTTTAAACGGTAGTATAAATCTTCCCGAAACTCGCCTCGCTCGGCCATCTCTTTAAGATCAGTCTTACTGGCGGCGATCACTCGAATATCAATCGGGATCACCTCGTTGGAGCCTAAGCGCTCTATGGCGCGCTCCTCAAGGACACGTAACAGTTTGACCTGCAGTGCCAATGGCATGCTCTCGATCTCATCGAGGAACAAAGTACCGCCATTAGCGTGCTCGAACTTACCGATTCGGCGTGCTTTCGCGTCCGTAAACGCGCCTTTCTCATGGCCGAACAGCTCACTCTCAATGAGGTTCTCAGGTACAGCACCACAGTTGATTGCAACAAAGTTGTTACTTTTACGATTGCTGTGCTCATGAATGTAGCGCGCCAGCAAGTCTTTACCGGAGCCTGTCTCGGCCAAAATCAGGATGTCCGCGGGGGTATCGCCCACGGCATGCACCATACGGCGAAGCGTCTGAATAGCGGGCGTATTACCAATGATGCGAGGCCCAGGGGCTGAGTGTGCTTCAAGCTCTTGTTTTAGGCGACGGTTTTCAAGAGTCAGTCTGCGTTTTTCCATCGCACGCTTTACGATGTCGAGCAGCACCTCGGTCGAGAACGGCTTTTCAATAAAATCATACGCACCATCGCGCATCGCACTGACCGCCATGGAGATATCACCATGCCCGGTAATCAAAATGATCGGCAAGTCGGGGTCGATTGACACCACCTGCTTCATCAAGGCCAAACCATCCATACCCGGCATGTTGATGTCGGTCACAATAACGCCCGGCCAATCATCGGTCAGGGATTCCAAAGCTTTTTCCGCCCGATCCATCGTGACGACATCGTATCCACCCAACTCCAACGTTTGGCCGGCCGATAAACGGATGTGTTCCTCATCGTCCACCAGCATGACCGACTGAATGGGGTTGATCTCCAATGGCTGCATAACTCTCCTCGTGATCGTGGCGGGTTTTCACCCAACTAAGTGTAAGACCTTACAGGGTGGTCAGTTGTTGTGAAAAATCTTTTTCAGGGTCCGATGGTAAAGCAATTCGGAACACCGCACCGCCGTCTGGGTGGTTGGCGACCGATAGCTCACCGTCCATACTTGCGATGATCCGATGCGATATCGATAACCCCAAGCCAAGGCCGCTGCCGGCTTTTTTGGTGGTGTAAAACGGCTCAAACACCCGTGATAGATCCTTCTCGGGAATTCCCGGACCAAAGTCACGAATGTACAGCACCTGCAAAGTGGATTCATACGCCCAAGTGATCTCAATGTGCCGCTCGTCGCTGTCCTGCATGGCCTGAATCGCATTACCCAGCAGGTTAACCAACACCTGCTCGATACGGACGATGTCCCCCAGCACGTAGCAGCGCTCCAAATCCTGTGGCCAATCGATCTGAACCGGTTCTCGATCCAAGCGGCCATACATGATCGACATGGCCCCATCGCGCACCGAGCGCAAACACACCGATTCTTTTTGCCCAGTCGTTTTACGCGAAAACTCTTTTAACGGGTGAATGATCTTCGCCATACGATCCGTTAACTGGCTGATTTCACGCAGATTACGCTCGACCGTTTCGGTTTTACCCATGCTCAGAAACTGACGGCCGTTATCCGCGTAAGCACGAATCGCCGTCAGTGGCTGATTCAGTTCGTGGTTAATCCCAGCCGACATCTGGCCCAACACCGCGAGCTTCGCTGTTTGGATCAGCTCGTTTTGGGTCACGGTGTGCTGATGAATCTCATCGCGCAGTTTGTGGTTAGCACGGGTCAGGTCCGCCGTGCGGTCTTTTACGCGGTGTTCCAACTCCTGTCGGGCGGTTTGTAGCGCCTGCTCGTACTCTTTACGCTCGGTGATGTCGTGTATGGTGATCAAAAATTGCGAGCCGGTATCCAGCGGCATCTGTCCGATGGTCAGCTCCACCGGGAAGAAATGGCCATCGTGACGACGCCCTTGCGCTTCGATGGTCAACTCCTGCGCGGTGGTCGGCGGCGCCCCCTCCGCATATTGCGTAATGTGCTGCCAACACACGGCACGGTCGCCATGGGCCAATAATTGGCTGAAAAACGAGCCAATCAATTGATCCTCACGATAATCAAAGAGCTTTTCAGCCGTCTGGTTAAAGCCTTCGATTCGGCCCTGAGCATCCAGCGTTATCAAACCCGCCTTGGTGGTATCGATGATGGCGCGGACACGCGTCTCATTTTTTTCCAGCGTTTTGAGTTCGCGCAACTTAAACTGGGAGCGCTCTTTCGTGATGCGATGGCGAATCGAGAGCACTAAGAACAACAGGATGATCGCAAAGTAGATAAACGCCGCTAAGATCATCGCACTGAGCGCCCGACGCTCCACGGCCTTCATGCTACCCAAGATCACCACACGAAACCCCGCGCCCTCTACTTGCGTGCTCTGCATCAAGAAATCCTGTGCTTTAACGCCATCCAACGCGCTGTTCTTAATCTCGGTGCTGTTGACGAGGGTGATGATCTCGCTGCCATCTTCGCGATCCTCTTTTTTGATCACATCCAACGAGGAGAGTGGGCCAGTGCCATAACGAAGGCTTTCCATGATGCGTTGCAGATCTTGCTGGGAAAGGGGCTTTAACGTGTGGAACTTCCACTCAGGGCGAGTCGAGATAAAGATCACGCCATCTTCATCGGTTACCAGCAGGTCGATATCTGGGTCGTTCCAGTCCTCTTCGATCTCGTTCAGGTCGATTTTAACGACGACCGCACCGTAGATCTTGCCACGATGCTCAACCGGATACGCAAAGAAGTAACCGCGCTTTTTGGAGGTGGTCCCAAGCGCAAAATAGCGACCGCTTTTGCCCGCCATCGCGTCCTGAAAGTAGGGACGGAAATTAAAGTTACGCCCAACAAACGAGCGCTCTTGGCTCCAGTTACTGGCCGCAATGGTGACGCCCTCGGCGTTCATCAAGTAAGTATCAGAGGCGCCGATTACCTCGTTGACCTGTTCAAGGTAGAGATTCGCCCGCATGCGCGCATCGGAGCTTTTGTCGTACAGTAGGGTGTTGATCAGCTCCGAGTGGGTCGAGAGCAATCGTGGCAGATCCTTATAGCGATCCAAAATCTGCGACAAGCTGAGCGCATAGCGATTTAAATCCGCTTTGGTTTGCTGCTGCATGGTCTCGATGCCGTTTTGTTGACTGAGCACCGACACCTGAACCAGCATCACAATGAAGCCTGTGATCAGGAGTGCAACAATCATTGATCGAGAGGGGCTGAACAAGTTGGCCAGAAAACAATCCTACGAAGCGCACCGCTTCTGTATTGATCTTGACGAATGAACCCTGCAATTCAAGCAAGATTCTCTAGTATTATAAGGTAGCTGTCATAGTCAGCTGATATGATTTTACATCAAACCGGACCGCTCAGCATAAAGCCTGCGGCCGTCGAGTTTGATTAAGGAACTGAGAGCCGTCATGTTAAAGAGAACCAAAATCGTCGCCACCTTAGGCCCTGCCACTGATAAACCGGGCGTTTTAGAAGCCCTGATCCGCGAAGGCGTTAACGTTGTGCGCCTGAATTTTTCCCACGGCAGCGCCGATGATCACCGCGGCCGCGCTGAAGCGGTACGTGATGTTGCTCGCAAATTGGGTAAAGTGGTAGCGATTTTAGGGGACCTGCAAGGCCCAAAAATCCGCATTGCAAAATTCAAAGAGGAAAAGATCCACTTAAACGTTGGTGATCGTTTTGTACTGGACAGCTCGCTGGACACCCTCGCGGGCGATCAACACCAAGTGGGCCTCGACTATAAAGATCTGCCAAACGACTGTGCACCAGGCGACATCCTGTTGCTGGACGATGGCCGCATGCAATTAAAAGTACTGGAAGTGGATGGCACACGCGTGATCACCGAAGCGATCTTGGCTGGTCCTTTGTCCAACAACAAAGGGATCAACAAGCAAGGCGGTGGTTTATCAGCCGCCGCGTTGACCGAGAAAGATAAGCGCGACATCTTGGTTGCAGCGGATATCGACATGGATTACGTGGCTGTGTCCTTCCCGCGTTCTGCAGCAGACTTGGACGAAGCGCGCGCTCTGTTAAAAGACGCCGGTAGCCGTGCCGAGATCATCGCTAAAATCGAACGGGCCGAAACCGTAGCCACCGACGAAGCGTTGGACTCGCTGATTCTGGCGTCCGATGGCGTTATGGTTGCGCGTGGTGACTTGGGTGTAGAGATTGGTGATGCGCAGCTGATCGGCGTGCAGAAAAAGATCATCATGCGTGCGCGTGAGCTGAACCGTCCGGTCATCACCGCGACTCAGATGATGGAAACCATGATCAAAAGTGCGATGCCAACCCGTGCAGAGGTGTTTGACGTAGCCAATGCGATCCTGGATGGTACCGATGCCGTAATGCTGTCGGCCGAAACCGCGGCAGGTGACTTCCCGGTCGAAGTGGTTAAAGCGATGACCAAAATCTGCCAAGGCGCAGAAGAGCATCAATCCACCACACCTTCGGTGACCAGCATCACCAAACGTGGCGATCGCATCGATGAAACGATCGCACGCTCGGCGATGTACACCGCGAACCATCTGGTGGGCATCAAAGCGATCATCTGTTTGACCGAATCCGGCTCCACGCCACGCTGGATGTCACGTATCCGCTCGGGACTGCCGATCTATGCGTTAACCCGTCACGAGCTGACCATGCGTCGTACGGCCTTGTACCGCGGTGTATCCGCCATGCACTTTGATGCGACCCAAGTCGAAGAAACCAAGCTGAACGACGAAGTCCTAGCAGGCTTAAAAGCCAAAGGGCTTTTGGAAGCGGGGGATCTGGTCATCCTGACCCGTGGCGCCAACATCGGTGAGCACGGCGGTACCAACTCCATGCAGGTACTGCAAGTCGCATAACGCAGTCAGCATCGACATTCGAAAGGCGGTTTATATACCGCCTTTTTCATTTTTGGCATCATTAGGCCATTATCAAGCTGTCTATTAAGTAAGGATTTGTGAATGACCGCTTTGGCGCACACTCTGGCTCGTGAGTTAGCGATCCGCCCGCAACAAGTTGAAGCCACGCTCAAACTGATCGACGAAGGAGCCACCATCCCGTTCATTGCCCGTTACCGTAAAGAGGTAACTGGCGCACTGGATGACACCCAACTTCGAACCCTTGCCCAACGCGCCGAATACCTCAAAGAGCTGGATAGCCGCAAACACGCGATCCTCTCCAGCATCGAGCAACAAGGCAAACTCACTGAGTCCTTAAAGCAGCAGATTCAAAACGCCGACACCAAGGTCGGGTTAGAAGACCTGTACCTACCTTACAAGTCAAAACGTCGTACCAAAGCCCAAGTCGCGCGCGAAGCCGGTCTTGAGCCTTTGGCCGATGCCCTTCTAAAAGCACAAGGCGAGCCCAATCCCCTTGCGGCTAATTACCTCAACAAAGACGCAGACATCAACAGCGCGGCCGATGCTTTGGCCGGGGCCGAGCAGATCTTGATTGAACGCTTTTCTGAATCCGCGCCTTTGTTGGAGCAACTGCGGAGCAATCTATGGCGTGAAGGCCAGATCCAAGTCTCGGTTTTACGCGGCAAGGCGCAAGAGCACAGCAAGTTTCGTGATTACTATGAGCACAACGAACCTGTGGGCAAAATGCCATCACACCGTGCGTTGGCCGTCTTTCGTGGCATCAAGGCTGGCGAGCTTAAGTGCACGATTCAGCCACTGGATGAGGGTGCGGATGCGATCCGTCAGATCCAAAAGCAGTTTGGTCTGCCTAGCGGACACTCCCCAGCCGCTCGCTTTTTGCAAGAGAGCGCTCAGCACGCATGGCAGGGTAAGATCCAAAAACAGATCGAATCCGACCTTCTTAAAAACGTCAAAGAAGCCGCTGATGCCGAAGCGATTCGGGTGTTTGGTTTAAATCTGAAAGATCTTCTATTGGCCGCTCCGGCCGGGCAAAAAGTAACGCTTGGCTTAGACCCGGGCCTTCGTACCGGCGTGAAAGCGGCGATTGTTGATACCACCGGTAAGCTGCTGCAGCACGATACGTTGTTCCCGCACGCACCGCGTAACCAATGGGATCAATCCATCCATCAACTGGCCAAGTGGGCAAAGCAGTTTAACGTGAGCCTAATCAGCATCGGTAATGGCACCGCCTCCCGCGAGACGGAGCAACTCGTTAAAGCGATGCTGAAACAGCACCCTGAGCTGAATTGCCAATCCATCGTGGTCAGCGAAGCGGGAGCGTCGGTGTATTCGGCATCAGAACTTGCGGCGCTGGAATTTCCCGATTTGGATGTAACCTTTCGCGGCGCGGTCTCCATTGCTCGTCGCTTGCAAGACCCGTTGGCCGAGTTGGTAAAAATCGAGCCCAAAGCAATCGGCGTGGGGCAGTATCAACACGATGTGGATCAAAAAGCCCTTGGCGAGACACTGAACGCCGTGGTTGAGGATTGCGTAAACCACGTCGGTGTGGATCTCAACACCGCCTCGACCGAGTTATTAACCCAAATTGCCGGTCTTAACAAAACCACCGCTCAAAACATTGTGGCGTTTCGCGATGAAAACGGCGTTTTTAACGAGCGCAAGCAGCTTTTAAAAGTACCGCGTTTAGGGGCTAAAGCGTTTGAGCAGTGCGCTGGCTTTTTGCGTATTCGCGGGGGAAAGCAGCCGCTTGATAACTCGGCCGTTCACCCAGAGGCGTATGCCTTGGTCGAGCAGATGGCCAAGAGTCTTGGGCTTAAGTCCAACCAGCTGATCGCCAACAGCGATGCCCTCGGTCGTTTAACCCCAGGTGCCTTTATTCAAGAGGGCTTTGGTGAATACACGGTCCGCGATGTGTTAACGGAACTTGAAAAACCCGGTCGCGACCCGCGCCCTGAGTTTAAAACCGCCCAATTTGAAGAGGGCGTTGAAACCCTCAAGGATCTGCAAGTCGGTATGAAGCTTGAAGGGGTCGTCACCAACGTCACGAACTTTGGCGCGTTTGTGGATATTGGGGTGCATCAAGATGGACTTGTGCACATCTCCCAATTAAGCGATCAGTTTGTCAAAGACCCGCACGCAGTGGTCAGCACCGGCGATATCGTCAAAGTGACCGTCACGGAAGTGGACGAAGCACGCAAGCGGATCGCCTTATCAATGAAGCAGGGCGCAAGCGATGCCCCACGCCCGACGAACCGTGCCGCCAAACCGGAGCGCCCTAAAAAGCCCGCGCCTCAAGGTGCCTCATTGGCCGACAGTTTGCGATCGGCGGGATTTAAGATTAAATAGCACAACGATCCGTTTCCGGTGTGCTTCCGTATTGGTCGGGACACTCCGGACAAAATGTGGCACAGTAGCGCCGCGTCCGGCCTAACGGACACCCTGTTTTTAAACGCCTTAACCGCAGGAATCAGCTTTGATCAGCGTATTGAAACAACAACTGGACCAACTGACCGCTTCTGGCGCCGCCGAGCACCTTAAACAGATGCAACACGGCATCGAGAAGGAGGGGCTACGTGTGTTGCCAAATGGCCACCTGAGCCAGCAACCACATCCCAAAGGGTTAGGGTCTGCGCTGACGAACGATCACATCACCACCGACTATTCCGAAGCTTTATTGGAATTCATTACACCGGTGTTCAGTGACCCAGCTGAGGCGATCCAGTTTTTGGCGGATCTGCACCGCTACGGTTATCAACACCTCTCCGACGAGCTGATATGGGCGGGCAGTATGCCGTGCACCATTGATTCGGCCGATGAGATCCCAATCGCCGAATACGGAGACTCCAACATTGGCCGCATGAAGCACGTATACCGTGTGGGGCTGGAGCACCGTTACGGCAAGATCATGCAGACCATTGCTGGCATCCATTATAACTTTTCGTTACCCGATGCTTTTTTGGCCGAACTGCAAAAGCAACAGGGCCGTAGTGAGTCCTTACAAACTTTTCGATCGTTCTCCTACTTTAAGTTGATCCGAAACTTCCGTCGTTTCTCGTGGATGCTGCTGTACTTATTTGGTGCCTCGCCTGCACTCAGTGACAGCTTTATGCAAAACAAAGATCATCAACTGGAGCGCCTAAGCGATCACACCTTATATCTGCCTTATGCGACCTCGCTTCGCATGAGCGACTTGGGTTACTCCAACAAGGCGCAATCCTCGCTCAACATCTGTTTTAACCATCTGCACACCTACATCCAGTCGCTCAGTGGTGCGATTCGCACGCCGTATCCAAAATACGAAGCGATGGGGGTGAAAGTGGATGGCGAGTACCGCCAGCTCAACACCAATATTTTGCAGATCGAGAACGAGTACTACAGCGACATTCGACCGAAACGCGTTACGAAATCCGGCGAAAAACCGATCCATGCTCTCCAAGAGCGCGGTGTGGAGTACATCGAAGTCCGTAACACCGACATCAACCCGATGCTGCCTGCCGGTATGGATGATGATCAAGCGCGTTTTCTCGATACGTTTTTGGTCACCTGCTTGTTGATCGAAGATAAAGAGATCAGCTTGCTGGAGTGCGATATGTTAAGCGCTAATTTGCAGCGAGTGGTCACACGCGGACGAGAGCCTAAGCTTACGCTGGAAACTCTGGATGGCGAACAACGCTTGGATGCGCTGGCTTACGAGCGTATGGATCTTTTTGCTGAAACCGCCAAGATGCTGGATCAGATTCACGGCGGTGATAATTATCAGCGCAGCGTGAACTTACAGCGCGCTAAAGTCGACAACCCAGACCTGACCCCATCGGCTCAAGTACTGGCCTCGCTTAAAGAGAGCGGGCTTGAGCACACCGATTGGTTGCTTAAGAAAAGCCAGGAACATCGCGACTATTTTATGAAAGAGGCGCTTGAGCCGGCACGCCAAGATGCGTTCGATACCGCAAAAACGGCGTCTTTGGCTAAACAGGCCGAGATTGAAGCGGCCGACACGATGGATTTTGATGCATTCCTAGCCCAATACATGGCCTCGTAAGACGAGAGAGCGAAGATCGCTGATTAAAAAAAGCCGCCTCCAAAAATACTGGATGGCGGCTTTTTTATGCAATTAAGAGCGCGGTGCTTTACTGCACAACAAAGCTTGTGAAGAACAGATCATTGACCATGGCTTCACCAACCTCTTCAACGAGGATGTTCTGCACCAATTTAAGCCCCGATTGTGCCAGCTCCGTCTGCGCTTTGACCGAGCTTACGTTTTCCTCGCTTTGGGCGCTCAGCAAAAACACCAGATCGTTTCGGATCTGAGCCATGTGTTGATTGACCGCAAACTGCGTCGCTTCAGAGCCGACCGAGATACTGATCTCACATTTTAGGAAACGCGTTTTACCCGGGCCGCCAAAATTGACGATGAAGGGCTTCAGCTCCACATAGCCTACGTAATCCTCTACCGGTGCGCCTTCCTCTTCACCTTCGGCCCAAACGGGCGTTACAAACAGCATCATTAGGCACATCAGGCCACCCAAAAGACGTTTCATTGATCCACTCCTTCATTTTTGTACGTATCAGTCTTAAACATCACTGATCTTCTCAGTATAGTTTCGGCTGCCCGGTTCTCCACTGTAGGTCTATTGCACTTAAAACAGGCTTGGCAGTAGTATGGGGGATCACTTAGTACAGGAATCCGATATGTTGGAAAAATGCAATAACGCCAAGGAACGTTGGGGTGGGGTGAGCGATCTGATCGATGGCTGGTTGGAACACCGCCAGAAACTGATCAGTCTGTTTATGACGTTACCCAACACCGAAGTGAAAGTGCTCGAAGAAAAAGTCGGCAACTTCTGCGCTTTGATGATGGATTATCTCTCTTCTGGTCACTTTGAAGTATACGAGCAGCTTCTGCGCGAAGGCAGTGAGTTCAACGATGGCGGTTTGGAAAAAGCACAAACCCTGTTCCCGTTGATTCAGCCAACGACAGACGCGGCATTGGACTTTAATGACGATTACGGCAGCTTTAGCTCCCCGACCGTTCAGGAGATCCGTGAATTTTCGTTTCAATTGTCTAAACTTGGAGAGAACCTCGAAGAGCGCTTCTCGCTGGAAGATCAACTGATTGAGATCTTACACACCGCTCACCGAGACCAAGTGATGACCGAAGAGGCCTGAGCACACCCTCAGGCTTCTTCCGAAACCGCCCAGCGGTAAAGGTTGATAGAAGCATGAGATTGCGCACGGTAGCTCTTTTTACCCTCAGTTTGTCCCTCCCTTGGCTCGCCGGTTGCGATACCGCCGAAAGCCCTGTGAAATCCCAAACCTACACAACACTCAACGCCGACAGCGCCGCGTTATCGGACGACGGTCAGTTTGCGGTGGTGGGCGCACAGGAGGAGGGCGGCAGCCTTTGGGACAATCTCAAGAACGCTCGCCTTTATGATTGGAATCACAAAGCGGGCGAGCGCTCCTTAATCCGCGCCGCCGATTTCTCACCCGATGGCAAAATGGCCGTCACCGCCACGCAGCAAGATCTGGTTCTTTGGCACACCGACACGGGTCAACCCGAGTGGTTTTGGGGTGCACCTGGCGAGGTGATGGATGTCGCGCTCTCCTCCCAAGGGCAATTCGCTGTACTGGGGCTATCCAACCATACCGCCGTATTTTTCGACATTGTGAACGGTGGTGTTAAGCGCACATTTAATACACAAGGCCGTGTTCGCACGTTGGCGCTCTCGGATGATGACAGCTTAGCCCTGACCGGCAGTGATGATTACACCGCCACCCTCTGGAGTGTGGTTACCGGCGAAGCCCTGCACAGTCATCAATTTGAGAACATCATCGACACCGTTGCACTGAGCCCTAATGGCAATCTTGCCTTTACCGCAAGCTCGCTCGACCGCGCCATCATCTGGGATACAAGCTCCGGTAAGGTCATCACCACACTTTCAAGCCAAGAGGGGCTCTTTCCAAAACGGGTCAGTTATATTTCGGCGCGCTTTTCCGCCGACGGTAACCGATTGCTAACCGGCACCGCATCAGGCCTCGTGCAGCTCTGGAATGCCCGCACCGGCACGTTAACGAAGAGCTGGCGCTTACCCAAAAAAGAGGCGTACGGCCCCACCAGCACCAGCGTATTGGATGTTGCATTCCGGCAGGGCCAATTTATGGCGATAGGTTCCAATGGCATCCTCAGCGTATTGCGCTAAACTTAAACTTAAGTAGTACCTTACCCTTCAAATCTCTATAATCGGGTGTTGCCATTTGGCGTCTTTCTGCTTAAATGGCCTAACGCAAACCACCGATATAACGATAAAAAAGGCTTAATCACGTGAAAACAAACACGACAGGTTTGACTTTATTCCCCAAAATCTCGATGGCGATCTTGCTGGTTATCCTCGTACCGCTTGCAGGTTTGCTTTATCAAACGCTCTTTCAATTCCAAAGCGAGCTGGAGAAGAAAGTCTCTCAAGATTTAAAAACCACCAGTGATGTACTGGCGGCCAAAGTAAATGGTTGGACCGACATGAGTGTGCGCTTGCTAAAGCAAAATGCGCTTACTCCTGAGGTACAATCTCTGGAAGAAACCCAGCAACGTCCAGTGCTGAACAGCATTTTGGAAACCTACGAGTGGACTTATCTAGTGTATGCGATCGGTTCGGATGGATATAAAACCGCACGCAGTGACAATAACCCCATTCTGGATGCCAGCGGCGCAAAGCAACACTTTCGTGGCGACCGTGTTTACTTCCAGCAGATCAAAGCGGGCAACGAGATTGGCCAGCAAGTTTTGCTGAGCCGCACACTGGGTAAGCCTGCGTTTATTCTGTGTCATGCCATTGCCCCTAAATCCGAGCCTGGCGCTCTATGCATGGGGATGACACTGGCCGATATGTCCGATGCGGTCGCCAATATCCGTTTTGGTCGCACCGGCTACGCGATTCTGTTGGATGATGCTAACAAGGTTATCGCACACGGCCAACCGGCTATGTTGTCCGAGCAACTTCAGGACTTCTCAAGCCACCCTATGGTGACCAACGGTTCACTGGATAAAGCAGTGACCTTTGATGAAAACGGTGTGAAGAAAGTCGGTTACATGGTAACTCTGGACCAAGGCTGGCGCATTATCATCGTCCAAGATTACGACGATGCGTATGCAGCGATCCAAAAAGCCGAGCTTGAGGCGTACATCCTGATTGCCGTAACCCTGATTATCAGCATCTTGGCGGCCTTCTTAATTGCCCGTGCGATCACTCAGCCGATTGCGCATCTAACAACGGTTGCTGAAGACATCTCCAAAGGTCAGTTCCACGATAAACTGGATGAGTCCTCTCGTGGTGATGAGATCGGTACTCTGGCTCGCTCCATCGAGCGGATGGGTGTTAGCTTGAAGATCATGCTAAAACGCCTAGCGAAGAAGAACACCGACAGTTAATCGACCGATTAACGACTACTAAAACCCGCCTTGTGCGGGTTTTTTAGTGCCTTTTAGACCCTACAGGGGAAACGACAGGCACAAAAAAACCACCCTAAGGTGGCTTTTTCAATCAATGCCAACGTGGCTTATTGATCTTTAGGATTCACTTCCAGCAACTCAACTTCAAAGACCAGCGTTGAGTTAGGGCCGATGGCGTTACCCATACCGCCTGGGCCATACGCCAAGTCAGATGGGATAACCAGCTTCGCTTTACCACCTTCTTTCATCAGCTGAAGACCTTCGGTCCAGCCAGGGATAACACCGTTCAGCGGGAAGGATACCGGCTCATTACGTGAGTAAGAGCTGTCAAATTCGGTTCCATCAATCAAAGTGCCACGGTAGTGGACTTTAACGGTGTCTTCGGCCGTCGGCTGAGCACCTGTACCTGCAACCACTTCTTCGTACTGAAGACCGCTTTCGGTGGTGGTTACGTTATCTTTTTTCGCATTTTCAGCCATGAACTCTTCGCCGGCTTTTTTGTTTGCCTCGGCCAGTTCTTCCATCGCTTTGCGTTGTTCGTCCATTTTCTTGGTCTGGTACGCCTGCATGGTCTTGCCGATCTCTTCTTGAGTCAGCGCAGGTTCTTCACCGTCGTACACGGACTTAAGACCGGCTTGGAACGCATCCAAATCCATCTCTTGCATGTCTTGGTGCAGTTTTTGGCCCAAGATCACACCCAGACTGTAGCTCACTTTCTGTTCTTCGGTATCCAGATCAGCGGCATGGGCGAACGGCATTACCGCGAACGAGGTTGCGACCGCCATGGCCAGCAGAGTTTTCTTCATCACCAATTTTCCTTGAATGAGTACTTCGTTACAGCTTAGTGCGTGATTAAACCGGAAAGTTCAACCCTTGCCAACCTCGCTGTGATCCGCAAGCGCAGAACCGAACAGCGATATTAGCTTCACATCGAGTGCTTGATTGGGAATCACTTTTTGTAAATTGGACAAAAGCGCTTCCTGCAAAGAGCGCGTCTCCTCCGGCCAATCTTTGGATTGCTGATGCAGATAGGCGATCTCAACGCGCTCGGATTCGAGCTCCGCCTTGCGGATCGCGTTGTACACCTCGTCAGCCACCCCTTTCAGGTCGCTGCGCACCCGGTGACGTAATGCACGAATCGGTTGGGTAATTTGATCGTGCCATACGGCACTGTCTGATTGATCAAGCTGATCGCTCAGGAAGGCTTTCTTCTCAGAAGTCAGCCACAGGGAGAGTAAAATCTTATTGATAGAGCATCCATACTCGCTCTGCAATGAAAGGCAGGCGTTTTCCACTTCTGGCTTTGCATAAACGGCCAGCGCAAAGTTCCAAAGAGGATTCTGTAACTGCATAGCTGTGATACACTTTCGCGCCTATGATTCAGATATCTCAACTCAGCTTACACCGTGGCGCTCAGGTCTTGCTGGAAGACGCCGACTTAACCCTGTATCCCGGTTGGAAAATCGGCATAATCGGGGCAAATGGCGTTGGTAAATCCAGTCTTTTTAAACTCCTTCTTGGCCAGCTGGAGGCCGATGCCGGACATTTAGAGATCCAGCCCAACCTGACCATAGCACATATGGCTCAGGAAGTGACGGCGACCGACCGTACCATTATAGATTATGTTTTGGATGGCGACCGCGCTTTGCGCGAAATTCAGGCAAAAATTGCCGATGCCGAAACCAACGACCGCCCAGAACTCTTGGGCGAGCTGCATGCTGAGTTAGATGACATCCAAGGTTACAGCACCAAAGCCCGTGCCGAACAACTCTTGGTAGGGCTTGGCTTTGCCAATGGCGACTTTGAGCGCAGCGTCAAAAGCTTATCCGGCGGGTGGCGTATTCGCCTTAACCTTGCGCAAGCTTTGATGTGCCGATCCGACATCTTGCTGCTCGATGAGCCAACCAACCACTTGGATTTGGACGCGACCCTCTGGTTAGAGGAATGGCTGCGCCAATACCCTGGCATGTTACTGCTGATCTCCCACGACCGTGATTTTCTAGATCAGGTCGTCTCGCATGTGACGCACATGTATCAGCAAAAGCTCACGCTCTACAAAGGCAACTACAGCGCCTTTGAGCGTGCCCGTGCCGAACGCCTTGCCCAGCAGCAAGTACAGTACGAGAAGCAACAGCAGCGCATCGCTGAGATCGAGCAGTTTGTTCGACGCTTTAAAGCCAAGGCATCCAAGGCCAAACAAGCGCAAAGCCGTGTCAAAGAGCTTGAGCGCATGGAGATGATCAGCGCAGCTCACATCGAGAGCCCGTTTACCTTCACCTTTGCCACCAGCGATAAAGTATCAAACCCATTATTGATGCTGCGCAACGCCGACTGTGGCTATGCGGATAAAACCATTCTTGCTGGCGTAAACCTAACGCTGACACCGGGTTCACGTATCGGCTTACTGGGCCCGAATGGCGCCGGTAAATCCACGCTGATCAAAACACTGGTGAATGATCTTGCGCCACAAAACGGAGAGCGCTTTGGTGGCGAACACCTTCGCATTGGTTACTTTGCGCAGCATCAGCTCGAAGCCCTCGATATGGACGCTTCACCAGCGCTGCACATTCAGCGCATCGCGCCCAAAGCGACCGATCAAGAGATCCGCAATTACTTAGGCAGCTTTGGTTTTATGGGTGATGATGCGCTTGATCCTGTCGGACGTTTTTCTGGCGGTGAAAAAGCCCGTGTTGCGCTGGCCTTGATCGCTTGGCAAAAACCCAACCTGTTGCTGCTCGATGAGCCAACCAACCACTTGGACTTGGAAGTGCGCCATGCACTGACCATGGCGATGCAGGCGTTTGAAGGGGCCGTTATTTTGGTCTCGCACGATCGCCACTTGGTGCGAAATACGGTCGATGAGTTTCTTCTGGTCAATGATGGCAAAGTAACCCCGTTTGATGGCGACCTTGAGGATTATCATCGCTGGCTGGGCGAGCAACGCCGTGCCAGCGTCTCTCAAGACTCGGATCAGACCCGCGAACAGAGCAGCGACGCCCCAAAACAGACCTCAGCGAGTGATCGTAAAGCGCAGAAACAGCGTGAGGCCGAGATCCGCAAACAGCTAAGTCCATTAAAGAAACAGATCACTAAGCTCGATACGCAGATGGAGCGTTTGCAAAGCGAACTGTCTGAGATTGAAACCGCCCTTGGCGACAGCAGCCTTTACGAGGCCAGCAACAAAGACACACTGAAAGCCCGTTTGGCCGAGCAAGCTGAAAAGAAAAGTCAGCTTGAGGAGGTCGAAATGGAGTGGATGGAGCTTTCAGAGTCGCTTGAAAGCTTAGAAGCCTCGCTGACCGCCGAATAACAACTCACTTTCGACTGGATACAAAAACGCCGCATCACTCGTGCGGCGTTTTTTTGTGCACTGTCGAACTCGCTTATTGGCTTGAGAGCGTTTGCGTAAGCTCTTGCAGCTCTTCGTTGTTCTCTTGTAAGCGCTGGACTTCTTCAGCCAGAATCGTAGGTGTTAGCTGACAAGCATCCATCACCTCTTGATTGATGGCTTCGATGGGGCCATCCGCCCAGCCGTTTTCGCGCAATGTGCGATTGGCTAAGAACAACAGCTTCGCGAACAGATCAGCATCTTCGTTCAGCGGGTCATTCTGGTAACGCACCGCTTTGCTGACCTCCTCTGGCAACGACCAGCACTCCATCAACCAAGCACCCACTTGCTCGCGGGTCACGTGCAGAATGTGTTTCTCAATCGTATCCAGAGGCAGATGCGGGTTTGCTTCGATGTAACGTGATAACAAAGAGAAATGCGGCGGGAACAGATGCCCCAACACAATGTAACCAAAGTTATGCAAAAGACCCGCAAGGTAGACCAAACCGGGCTTTGGACGGATCTCATTCGGCATCCGCTTCGCCAAACGCTCAGCCAAGGTTGCCGTATAGACCGCTTGTTTCCAGTAAGGCGTTTGGTTACGCGGGGTGTCTTTTGGCACATCCAGCGTTTTACCCATCGCGATACCCAGCGCCAAGTTCACCACCAGATCAAAGCCCAATACTCGGATGATCGCATCTTCAATGGATTGGATACTGCCTGGGGCGGCATAATAGGGGGATACCGACCAGCTCATGACCTGCGCCGATAAAGAGGGGTCAATTTTCACCACAGGCACCAGCTGATCCACACCCGCAGCTGGGTCACTGCGAAGCTCGATGATCTTTTGCGTGGTCGGAGCCAAGCTTGGCAGACCTAAGGTATCTTCAAGGCGCTGACGGATGCGAAGGGCGGTAAAACGCTCGACCGCATGTGTAATCACAGCCTCATCGTTGCCCTTAGGTTGTACCCGCTCGATCTCATCCAGCGTGACACCAATGTTTAAGACTTTGGCGTGCTTAAGCCAGGATTTATCCGCTTTAAAGCTCAACTGACTAAAGGGTTCAACCACATTAAGCTGATCAAAATCCGTAAGGGATTTATCAATGATGATGGGTAAGCCTAATAACTTTTGCTGACCTTCCGGGCTTAGCAGCTGCTTTTGCCCAAAGAAACGAATTGCATCGTCGCTGCGTGTCGGTTGCAGGTTGCGCTCGGCTTCACGCCAAAGGCTGACCAAATTCAGCAGTTTATTGGCAGGTAACAAGGCCAACATCTTGCCATCGCTGTCGTGCAATAGCACCAATCGGCATTGTTGATTGCCGCTTTCGACAAATGACTTTACTCCGATAGCCAACACCTTTCCTCCGGCTGATCCTGTCAGTACAGGTAAGCATTTAATTTCAGTATAGAACAGAAAGAAAAAGTTACCTGTTTCAAACAAGAGTTTTTTTGTCGTTTTGTAACGTCAAAAACCTATGGAGTCTGCCACTTAGATTCGAGCGACTTTATTGACCGTGCGGAAAGCGCGCAATTTACGGATGGTGGTTGCTAAATGCACACGATCCGTCACCGCGATTTCGACATCCACCCGCGCCAATTGACCCTCTTTCTCCGACATATCGATCTTGAGGATATTAGCACCGGTGTCCGAAATCGCACTGGCCAGATTCGCGATGACGCCCCGCTCTGAGGTGACATCCAATTTCAGCAACACAGTGAACTCTTCGTCCATCCCCTCTGACCATTCCAAGAAGATGCACTTCTCAGGGTCGTCTTTGAGGTAGCGAATGTTCCGGCATTCCGTTCGGTGAATGACCAACCCACGACCGCTGCTGATGTGACCTATGATGCGATCCCCAGGGATCGGTCGACAGCAACGCGCGTACTGGATCACCAAACCTTCCGTGCCTTGCACCGCGATCGGTTTTTGACCTTTGTTGACGGTATCGGCCAGTTCTTCATCAGGTTTAAGCTTTCTTGCCACCACATACGCCATGCGGTTGCCCATCCCGATGTCTTCCAAGAGATCTTCTGGGGCTTCAAAGTCCCCTTCGCGAAGCACCTCGGCCATCAGATGGGCTTGGACTTGCTCAACATTGATGCCGTAATTGGCCAAAAATTGATTTAACAAACGGCGACCCAACTCAACGGATTCGTGGCGCTGTTGGTTTTTCAGGAAGTGGCGGATGCTCGATCGCGCCTTACCGGTCACCACAAAGTTCAGCCACGCCATGTTCGGCTGTGCGCTTGGGGTGGTGATGATCTCAACCGTTTGTCCACTTTCGAGAGGTTCCGACAGCGGGGCCAAACGGCGATTGATACGGCACGACACACAAGAATTGCCCACATCGGTATGCACCGCGTAGGCAAAATCGACCGGTGTCGCACCGCGAGGAAGCTCTAAAATACGCCCCTTCGGGGTAAAGACATAGACCTCGTCCGGGAAGAGGTCTTTTTTCACGTGCTCGATGAACTCCATGGAGTCACCGGCGTTCTTTTGCATCTCCAACAAGCCTTGAACCCATTTACGGGCACGGTTGTAAGAGCCAATCGCACTGGCCGAATCGCCATACACTTTGTAATGGCTGTGCTCGGCAATCCCTTGGCTGGCCACCGCGTCCATCTCTTTGGTGCGAATCTGCACCTCGATGGTGATGTCTCTAGCACCGAACAGCTCGGTGTGCAGGGATTGGTAGCCATTGGCTTTGGGGATGGCGATGTAATCTTTAAAGCGGCCATGCACCGGTTTATACAGGTTATGCACAGCCCCTAAAATGCGGTAACAGTCATCCACCGATTCGGTAACGATACGAAACGCAAACACATCCATGATTTCAGAGAAGGATTTTTTCTGCGCCTTCATCTTGGTGTAGATGCTGTACAGATGCTTCTCTCGACCGGTTACGATGCCGGATAGGCGCTCTTGCCCTAGACGCTGACGAATCGACTCTTCAATCGAGGAGATCACATCTTTACGCTGACCACGCGCCTTAACCACCGCACGACGAATGTACTTGGAGCGCATCGGGAAGTACGCCTGAAACGCTAAGTCTTCAAGCTCTACTTGCAAATCACGCATCCCCAAGCGGGCCGCGACCGGTGCGTAGATATCCATGGTTTCTTTGGCGATGCGGCGTTGCTTCACCGGCGGCATGGCACCGAGGGTGCGCATGTTGTGAAGACGGTCGGCCAGTTTAACCAACATGACTCGAATGTCTTCGGCCATCGCCAGTACCATTTTTTGGAAGTTTTCCGCCTGCGCTTCGGCTTTGGTTTCAAACTCCAAATGGGTCAGCTTAGACACACCATCAACAATATCTGCCACCGGCGTACCGAACTGCTGCTCGATGCCGTCGTAGTCGATCTCGGTGTCTTCGATCACATCATGCAACATGGCCGCCATCAGGCTTTGATGATCCATGTGCATCCCGGCCAGAATGCCGGAGACCGCTAAAGGGTGGGTAACGTAGGGCTCGCCACTTTTACGACGTTGGCCGTCGTGGGCTTGCTCGGCGTAAAAATAAGCACGACGCACATCCAGAATCTGCTCTCGATCCAAATAATCGTTTAAGCGGTCAGAAAGTGCGTCGATGGTCGGCATACATACCCCAAACTACTAGCAAAAACAGTCAAGCCATGATCAGGCAGGAAATTCCTGCCTGAAGGATAATGTAACGGTTTCTTTTACCGGAGGGAATAATAATGCCGCAAGGGGCGGATCTTAACGATCGGTCTCGTCCAGAATGGACTTGTTCACTAGGTTCTCAGCGATTTCACGCAGAGCAACCACGGTATCTTTGTCGTTTTCACGATCTACTTGTGGGTCTTTGCCGCCAGTCGCCAGTTGACGAGCGCGCTTCGCAGCCACCATAACCAGCTCAAAGCGGTTATCCACATTTTCAAGGCAATCTTCCACTGTGACGCGTGCCATGTACAAACCTCAAATAAACGTTAGAAAAAGGAACACGATAGTTTACTGTTCGAAAATTAAACTGACAAGAGATCATTCAACAGTTCGTTGTATCGACGCTGCTGTTGCGCACGCTTAAGGCGCTCAGCGGTAAACACCGATTGCAGATCATTCAGGGCCTGATCAAATTGATCATTGATGATCACATACTCATATTCAGCGTAGTGCTGCATCTCGGATACCGCTTGGGACATACGATGTGCGATAACGTCGGCATCGTCCTGACCACGACCGGTCAAACGTCGCTCAAGCTCCGCGCGCGATGGCGGCAAAATGAACACCGAGATCGCCTCTGGCATTTTAGCGCGCACCAACTGCGCCCCTTGCCAGTCGATCTCAAGGATCACATCAATACCGGTATCCAACTGGCTTTCAACCCAATCGCGAGAGGTGCCGTATTTATTGGTAAAGACCTCGGCGTATTCCAAGAAGGTGTCCGAGCCGATCAAGGCATCGAAATCAGCCAAGCTTACGAAGTTGTAGTCCACACCGTTTTGCTCGCCCGGGCGCATAGATCGGGTCGTGTGAGACACCGAGACACGCACATGCTTATCCTGCTCAAGCAGGGCTTTGACCAGACTGGTTTTACCTGCACCGGATGGCGCAGAGACGATGTATAGATTACCGCGAACGTTCATGCTCAGTTTAACCTCTCAGGCGATTGATCCGCCTTGTTGCAATGAGCGCGGTAGTATAGCGCATTCTGTGGATAAACGGGCGGTTTTGCACCGCCCGCCGCCTACCAGAGCAAAGCAAAGCAAAGCAAAGGGTAGGGGATTAATCCAGACGCTGTTCGGTTTCTGGGTCGAACAACACCGCTTTACTCAGATCAAACATCAAGGACGACACTTCTCCCATTTTGACCGGGTAGCGCGGGTTCACACGGCAGTTGACCTCCACGCCGCCAATCTCGGTGACCACCATGGTGTCGGCACCGGTTGGCTCGGTGACTTCGACCTTCACATCCACACAACAGACCGTGGCTAAGTGCTCTTTGTGAGGCACAGGGTCGGTGATCATCTCTGGACGAAGCCCTAACGTGATGGTTTTACCCAAGAGTACGTCCACCTGTTTCTCAGCGGGCAGCGGCAGGACTACCGGTTGGCCATGGCCGTTTAGAATCTCCACCCCAAAGCCCGTTTCGGTTTTGGCGATTTTGGCTGGGATAAAGTTCATCGCAGGCGAGCCCATAAACCCGGCCACAAACTGATTGGCGGGGTTGTCATAGATCTCTTGCGGGGTATCCAGTTGCAGTAACTCGCCATCTTTCATCACCGCGATGCGATCGGCCAAGGTCATCGCCTCGATCTGGTCGTGCGTTACGTACACGATGGTCGTGCCTAAGCGCTGGTGCAGCTTTTTGATCTCAGTGCGCATCTCGACACGTAGCTTGGCATCCAAGTTAGAGAGTGGCTCATCAAACAGATACAAGCGTGGACGACGCGCCAACGCGCGGCCCATCGCTACCCGTTGACGCTGACCACCCGAGAGTTGCGAGGGTTTGCGATCCAGTAAGTGCTCAATCTGCAGCAGTTTCGCAACACGCTGGATCTCCTCCTCGCGCTCCGCTTTTGGCATTTTGCGGATCTCAAGGCCA
This sequence comes from Neptunomonas sp. ABH4_499, assembly GCF_056160565.1. NCBI lineage: Bacteria > Pseudomonadati > Pseudomonadota > Gammaproteobacteria > Oceanospirillales > Oceanospirillaceae > Neptunomonas > Neptunomonas sp. ABH4_499. The sequence goes on from NZ_JBSWXK010000018.1 coordinate 41,899, forward strand.
AACGAGATGTTCTGACGAACCGTCATGTTTGGGTACAGCGCATAGGATTGAAACACCATCGCGATGTCCCGGTCTTTAGGCGATGCGTAGGTGACATCGTCCTCATCCAACAAGATGCGACCGCTGGTGACCTCTTCAAGGCCTGCGATGCTGTTCATCAAGGTGGATTTACCGCACCCCGATGGCCCCACGAGAATCAGAAACTCACCTGCGTTGATCGCAATGTCGATGCCCTTAAGCACCTGTGCCTGACCGTAGCGTTTTTCCACATGATCAATGGTTAGAGCAGCCATGTTTTACCTCAACTTCTTATTCTTAGCCTTTGACGGCACCGGCGGTCAGACCGCGTACAAAATATTTACCAGCAAACACATACACCAACAGCGTTGGCAGCGCGGCGATTAAAGCCGCAGCCATATCCACGTTGTACTGTTTGCCACCAAAACTGGTGTTTACCAAGTTGTTCAGCGCCACAGTGACCGGCTGTGTATCGATGCCCGAGAACACCACACCAAACAGGAAGTCGTTCCAAATCTGGGTAAACTGCCAAATGACGGTTACGACGATGATCGGCGTTGAGAGCGGCAAAATAATGCGCCAGAAAATCCGAAAGAACCCCGCACCGTCCAAGCGTGCCGCACTGATCAACTCACTCGGCAAGGCGATGTAAAAGTTACGGAAGAACAAAGTTGTGAAGGCGATGCCGTACACCACGTGCACCATCACAAGCCCTGTTGTGGTGTTGGCCAAGCCAAAGATGCTGAGCGTGCGCGCCATCGGCAGCAGTACAACCTGAAACGGAATAAAGCAGCCGATCAATAACAGTCCGAACAGCAGATTACTGCCACGGAATTTCCACATCGACAGCACATACCCGTTCAGCGCACCGATGAGGGTTGAGATCGCAACCGCTGGGATCACAATCTGGAATGAGTTCCAGAGGTAGGGCGCGATCCCTTCACAAGTACCGCCCGTACAAGCACTACCCCAGGCTTTTACCCAAGCATCAAAGTTGAGAGACCCCGGTAACGAGAGAAGGGTACCTGTGCGGATCTCTTCAATGTCTTTCAAAGAGGTCAGCAGCATCACCCAAAGCGGCATCAGGTAGATGAACGCCATAAAGATCAACAGAGCATACAAACCCACACGCAACGCGGTTTGCAACGGGGTGCGTTGAGAGGCATTAACCATGTTTTTTACCTCGCAATTCGGAATACAGATACGGCACCAAAATCGCTAATACACCGCCGAGCATCACCATGGCGCTCGCCGCCCCCAAGCCCATCTGTGCACGGGTAAAGGCGTGGGCGTACATAAAGTTGGCCGGAAGATCAGAGCTGTAACCCGGGCCACCGCCGGTTAACGCGGCCACCAAGTCGAAGCTCTTGATGGCAATGTGCGCCAAAATCACGAACGCACTGAAGAACACCGGCTTCATGCTCGGCAAAATAATGCGTCGATAGATGGTCGACATGCGCGCGCCATCCAGCTGTGCGGCTTTGACCATGTCCTGATCCACACCACGCAGGCCCGCCAAGAACATCGCCATCACAAAGCCAGAGGACTGCCACACCGCCGCGATCACCAAGCAGTACACCACACGGTCCGGGTTGACCAACCAATCGAAGCTGGCTGACTCAAAGCCCCAACTGTGCAGCAGGTTCTCAAGCCCTAATGATGGGTTTAATAACCATTTCCAGGCGGTACCGGTCACGATAAAGGAGATCGCCATCGGGTACAGATAGATGGTACGAAGGACACCTTCTTGACGGATTTTCTGATCCAGAAAGATCGCCATCACGATGCCAAGCGCTAAACAGATAAAGATAAACAGACCACCAAACACCACTAAATTATCCAGCGATACCAGCCATCGGTCGTTCGCAAACAGCTTCTCGTACTGTGTTGTGCCAACGAATTTCCACACCGGCAACATACGTGATCCGGTCAGTGACAAGAGCGCTGTCCAGATGATGTAGCCGTACATACAGACCATGACCACCAAGAAGGTTGGTGTCATAACCAATTTAGGTAACCAGTCGGCCAGCCGGTCCTGAAAACGGACCGAACGCGACCGCTGCGAGCTGCTAGAAGGCACCACAGGCGTTTGATTTTGCATAGAAGTATCCGAGATCGGTTAGATCAGACAGCGGGCGCTAGGCCCGCTGTTAAGGGGCTGCGCTTACAGTTGCGCGGCTTTTACAGAACGCGCCAATGTTTCAACCGCTTCTTCAGCGCTGGTATCGCTGTTAAAGAAGCTGGTTACTACATCGTAGATCGCACCTTGCACCTGAGAGGTCGTCGCAAGGCCATGCGCGAAGCTTGGTACCAAGGTTCCGCTGGCAGAACTTGCCTCAAAGGCATCCATCGATGAGAGTGCACAGCTATCAAACGGTGAACGGTCCATCCCCATACGCGCCGGGATCGAACCCTTGTTCAGGTTGAAGGTTTCTTGGAACGCAGGCTCCATGACCAAGGAGGCCAGTTTCTCTTGCGCTTTCGCACCGTCATCATCGCTTAACTGGAACATCGCAAAGGAGTCGATGTTAAACGTGAAGGTACCGCTGGTATCGGGCGCGGCTAGGCAGACGTAATCCACACCCGGCTTTTTCCCGGCCGCGGTAAACTCACCCTTGGCCCAGTCGCCCATGATCTGCATTGCCGCTTCACCGTTGATGACCATCGAGGTCGCGATGTTCCAATCACGGCCGCTGGCGTTATCGTCGATGTAATCGCGCAGTTTTTTGAAGGTATTGAACACTTCGATCATTTTTGCGCCTTTCAGCGTCGCTTCATCGTGCTCAACAAAGGCTTTGGTGTAAAACTCAGGGCCGCCAACGCCGAGCGCGACCGCTTCAAACAAGGTCGCGTCCTGCCATGCTTGGCCGCCGTGCGCCAGTGGGACGTAACCGGCTTCTTTCAATTTAGGCGCAACTTCTAGGAATTGATCCCATGTGGTTGGGATGCCAACGCCGGCTTTTTTGAACGCTTCAGGGTTGGCCCATAGCCAGTTAACACGGTGAACGTTCACAGGGACCGCCACGTACTTGCCGTCGTACTTCATTACCTTGCTTACCACAGGTGGCAGCAATGAATCCCAGTTACCGGCTTTGGCGACCGAATCAAGGTCCGTCAGAAAGCCCAGATCACCCCATTCTTGGATGTCCAAGCCTTTGATCTGAGCCGCAGCAGGTGGGTTGCCCGAAATGGCGCGGGATTTCAGCACCGTCATGGCCGACTCACCGCCACCCCCGGCTACTGCAAAGTCTTTCCACGTATGACCTGCTTCGTTTAGGTAATCTTTCAGAACATTGATGGCCGCCGCTTCACCGCTTGAGGTGAGGTAGTGGAGCACTTCCACTTCCGCTGCGTGAGAAACCGTTGCTGCAACAGACAGAGCTAAACCCGAGAGGCAATACTTCATTTTTTTCATGTCTTAACCTTCTTTTTTTTGTTTTGACATAGATCGGATAGAGACCGAATACTCAGATTAGCAAAGCCCTTCAAGGCGATGGGTAAATTAATGAAAGCAAATGTAACACCTTGTTACATTCGTTAAGGAAGGTATCAATACAGCCTAGCCAGATGACCCGCGCGGCAGGGTAATGGTAACAACTAGCCCACCCTGTGGATGATTGCGCAGTGAGATCTCGCCGCCGTGTGCTCGGGCAATGTTACGGCTAATCGACAGCCCAAGCCCCATCCCAGGGTGCGTCGAGTGATCGGCCAAGCGCGTGTAAGGCTGAAAGACGCGCTCTTGCTGAGCTTCAGGAATCCCGGGGCCTTGATCATGAATGCTGATGATCAATTGCGTTCCGCTATCGGTCACCGTGACAGTCGCTTCCTTGCCGTAATAGAGCGCATTATCTAAAACATTCCCAATGCAACGTTTAAGCGCCAGTGGCTTACCCAAATACGTGTCCACTTGATGCCCGACCAAGCGAATCGTTTTGCCCGCCAAGGCAGCACCTTCGGCCATCCCCTCAAGAATGCGCGCCAGATCCACTTCGACACGGTTCTCGTGGATGTCGGTGTCTTTCACGCTTTGCAGCGCGCCTTTCACCAGCAGATCCAAATCCTCCAAGTCTCGGGTCATGGCTTCGCGTTGCTGGTCGTTATCGAGCATCTCGGCCCGAAGGCGAAGGCGTGTAATGGGGGTTTTCAAATCATGCGATATCGATGCGAACAAGCGCTCCCGATCATCTAAATAGCGTTGGATACGCCCCTGCATCGCATTAAACGCTTTTGCCGCGGCGACAAGCTCGGTCGATCCGTTTTCTGGTAACGGATTGTTTTCCCCATGACCAAAGGATTCAGCGGCTTTGGCTAAACGACGCAGAGGACGAATCAAGGTACGGACAATCCACACCCCCAACAACAGCACGGTAACCAACGATAAGACCAAGGTGACAAGGCGCTCCCTCGAAAGGGGCGAGGTTTCGCTTAAAAACTCCACATCCGGCATTACGGTCGCTAAGTACAACCACTCGCCTTCGCTGATGGGTAGCTGCAAGACTAAGATGGGCGAGCCGTCAGGCTTTACCCGCAGCGTAATGTCGCGCCAGCGCGGGGGTAAGTCTTCAATGAGGGTTTCGTTATTCAGCACATGAAGATCGGCAGGGTGTGAGAACTCAATCGAGACCGACGCAGGATCAATGCCCAACTGTTTTTTCAGCGCGAGGTGAAACTCCTCAATCACAATCGCTTTGAGCGAGTTGTCGGGCAGATCATTAATGTGGATAAACTCACGATTAAGCGAGACGAAAAACCGCGTGCCGCCCATATCGCGAAGCTGATCCAGCACCACGTGACGATAGGCCGTCGGAAGGGAGGTAAAAAACTGCACCGTCGAGGCCACCCGATACGCCATGTGCTGTGAGACTTCACGTACACGCAGCTCCCCATCGGCACGCCATTGGGTGTACCAGATGACGGCACTGATCGATTGCGCCAGCACGACACCGGCCGCCAAGGCCAATAAGATCCGTCCCGAAAGCGAGCGCGGGCCATAGCGGTTCAGTAGCCGCTTAAGCGTGTTCGACCAACGAAGCTTGATCACTGTGCTCTACCGTACAGGCCAGCAAGTACCCCTTGCCGCGCACTGTTTGAATGATGGATGGGGCTTTGGCGTCTTCATTTAAGCGCTGACGAAGGCGGCTGATGTGCACATCGACAAACCGATCCATCGGCAGGTTATCCCGCCCGCGGGTTTGTTCGGCTATGAACTCACGCGTCAGGGTTTCGCCAGGTTGGGATAAAAACAGATTTAATAGGTGATAATCCGCCCCTGTCAGCGCCCCCGTATCACCCGCACGGGTCCAAAGACGACGCGAAGTCATATCCAGCTCAAACCCAGCAAAGCGCACAAAGCGGCGCGCGCGGACTTTGCCATGTGGCTCTGGCACAGGCTCCATACGCCTAAGTACCGCACGGATGCGGGCCAGCAATTCACGAGGGTTAAAGGGTTTGGCTAAATAATCGTCAGCGCCAAGCTCCAGCCCGACGATGCGGTCCATCTCGTCGGAGTTGGCGGTCAACATGATCACCGGCATACGGGAAAAACCGCGAAGTTCTCGACAGACATCGAAGCCGGTCATACCGGGCAGCATCACATCCAAAATGGCGATGTCCGCCTCAAGGTGCGCACGTGCAGAATCCAAAAACGCTTCACCGCTCTCAAACGCCGCGACATCAAAGCGATTAAGCGTCAGGTATTCGGTCAGCAGTGAGCGGATCTCGTGGTCATCGTCGACCACGACAATCTTTTTAAGTGCATCTTGGGTCATAGTTATTATTGTGACCTCGAGCGTTAGGTGGGCGACTGTGCGCCCTGGTTATGCTTATTCGTTAGGGTAGCGTGTGTCTTTTAAGCTGTCTTTGATCTTTTTCAGGTGCGCATGAAAATCGACACCCCGTCGCAGCGTTACGCCTGTGGCCAACACATCCAGCATGGTTAGCTGCACAATGCGGGAGATCATCGGCATGTACACGTCGGTGTCTTCCGGCATTGGCGTGGCCAAATGCACCGTGCACTCTTGAGCGAGCGGTGAGTGATCGGCGCACACGCCTAAGACCGTTGCACCGTTGTTGCGAGCAATTTTAGCCACTTCGACCAAGTCCCGCGTGCGCCCAGTGTAGGAGATCACCACAAACACATCCCCCGTATGAGTCGCAGCTGCCAGCATACGCATCATTAATACGTCTTCGTGCGCGGATACCGGTAAGTTAAAGCGGAAAAATTTATGCTGGGCATCCTGTGCAACCGGGCCCGATGCGCCTAAACCACAGAAAAAGATCTGCTTGGCTTGAATCAAAAAATCCACCGCTTTAGTGATCATCGCAGGGTTCGCGGTTTTACGCGATGAGTCCAACGCCATGATGGTCGAGGTAAAGATTTTGTCGGTGTAGTCTTCGGCCGTGTCATCTTGCTCAACATTACGGCTTACGTACGGAGTGCCACCCGCTAAGCTCTGCGCCAACTGAATTTTAAAATCAGGGTAGCCCGAGGTATCAAAGTTACGGCAAAAGCGATTTACCGTTGGCTCACTGACCGACGAGGCCTGCGCTAACGTCGCAATACTCATGCGCGTTGCTGTTTCCGGATCCTTTAGGATCACATCCGCCACTTTTCTTTCAGATTTATTAAATTTGTCCAATCGGGTGCGAATCTGATCTAACAGGTTCATACTGGTGTTTGAACTCATAAGTCTCGGTGCCTGCATGAGGTAGTGAATTAACTACATTTTAATCTAATTGGGTCGATGACTAAACGACTCTCTTCTAAGACTGTGTGGCCAACCTGGCTTTTCGTCTGCTTATCCTTACGGATCGAGCCATTCTCCTGCTTTTTATTTTAGTAAAGTAACCAAAATTTAATTGAAAACCCCATATTATTGGATTAAATTAAATAAAAATATCGGTTAAATAACTACAAACGAGGCGTCTACACCATGGTTTCTCATGACTCTGCGAGCGACGTAGTCATTTTTGGTGCGCTTGGCGATCTGTCCCAACGTAAGTTGATCGCTTCTTTATATCAGCTTGAAAGCGCCAACCTACTGCACGAAGAGACTCGCATCATCGGCGTTGCACGCGACGATACGGACACCGAAGGCTTCAAGGATCAATGTAAAGCCAGCTTGGAACGCTTTGTTAAACCTGACGAACTGCACAGCGATGCGCTGGAGCGATTCTTAGGCAAACTGCACTACGCCAATGTCGATTTTGGCCAAAGTGCGGAATATCAAAATTTGAAATCCGTACTGGAAGAGTCCAGCGGCCACGTGCGCATCTACTACTTTGCCACGGCCGCGGCGTTGTACGGCATGATCTGCCACAACTTAACCGAAAACGATTGCATCGAGCCAACATCCCGCGTTGTACTGGAAAAACCGATTGGGCACGATCACGAATCCTCGAACGAGATCAACGACAAAGTCGCTCAGTACTTTGAAGAGTCGCAGATCTACCGTATCGACCACTACCTTGGCAAAGAGACAGTACAAAACCTGATCGCTCTGCGCTTTGCCAACCCCATTTTTGGTGCACAGTGGAATCAGAACCAGATATCCCACGTGGAGATCACGGTGGCCGAAAAGGTCGGCATCGAAGGTCGCTGGGGCTACTTTGATAAAGCAGGCCAAATGCGCGACATGGTTCAGAACCATTTGCTGCAATTGCTGTGCTTGATCGCGATGGACCCACCGGGGGACTTATCGGCGGACATGATCCGTGACGAGAAAGTAAAAGTCCTTAAGCTGATGAAGCCGATCTCGCCCAACATGCACAACGACCACGTGGTGCGCGGACGCTACACCGCTGGCATGATCGACGGCAAACCTGTACCGGGTTACATGGAAGAGGAGGGTGCGAATCCAAACAGCACCACAGAAACCTTTGTGGCCCTTAAAGTCGAGATCAAAAGCTGGCGCTGGGCTGGAGTGCCTTTCTACCTGCGTACCGGTAAACGTTTACCCGAAAAAGTATCGCAAATCACGATCCACTTTAAGAAACAAGCGCACTACATCTTTGATGAGAGCCAACGCCATCTGGCCCACAACAAGCTGACCATCCGCTTGCAGCCAGAAGAGGGGATCTCCCTGCACGTGCTGAACAAAGACCAAGGCCTTGGCCAAGGCATGCGTTTGCGTGAAGGCCCGTTGAAGCTGAACTTCTCCGAAGCGTTTGAGAAAGCTCGCATCCCAGATGCGTACGAGCGTCTGTTATTGGAAGTGATTCACGGCAACCAATATCTGTTTGTGCGTCGCGATGAGATCGAATATGCCTGGAAGTGGTGTGATCAATTGCTCGATTACTGGGAAGAAGACAAAACACCGCCTCTGCCGTATGCGGCAGGCAGCTGGGGGCCGAAAGCCTCTGATCTTCTGGTGATGAAAGATGGACGGAGCTGGCATGAAGACCAATGAGTTAACCCTGCCTGATCAGGTAACCTTGATCGAGGCCGAGAGCCGACAAGCCCTAACCCAACAACTGGCCGATGCGATCGCAACACAGCTGAGTGATGCCATTGATGCACATGGCGTCGCCTCTTTGGCGGTATCTGGCGGCTCCACTCCAGTGCCTCTGTTTCAAGCGTTAAGCAAAAAGCCACTTCAGTGGGACAAGATCATTGTCACGCTGGTGGATGATCGCTGGGTTGCGCCGGATCATGCCGACAGTAACGAAGCACTGGTACGCACACACTTACTGCAAAACGAAGCCGCGCAAGCGCCCTTCATCCCGCACTATCAGCCGGGATTACCGGCAGCCGCAGGCGCAGCGCCTTTGTGCAAAAAGCTGAGCGTGATTGATGGCCCACTGACTACCGTCATTCTAGGTATGGGTAACGATGGCCACACGGCGTCCCTGTTTCCGTGCTCTAGCCAGCTCGAATTGGCCCTGAACAGTGATCGCGATTGCGAGGCAACGAAACCAACAACCGCGCCTCATTCTCGCATGACACTGACCCCGAAGCGCCTCTTTAACAGCGAGCATCGCATCTTACACATATGCGGTGAAGATAAGCTGGAGACGCTCAGCAAAGCCCTTGGCATTAACAATCCAAAAGTGATGCCGATTGCGCTGTTTGCTCAACAACCTTTGACGATTTACTGGGCGCCGTAATCGGTCTTGGCCCTTGGGAAGTACTATGGATTCAAAAGCATACGCTGCCAAAATTGACGCGGTAACCGCAAAGGCTCCGATCATTCCGGTCTTAACCATTGAACGTGTAGAAGACGCCATCCCGATGGCCGAGGCACTGGTGGCCGGTGGTTTACCAGTCCTTGAGATCACACTGCGCACCGAAGCGGCATTAGCCGCGATTGAAGCGATCGCCAAAGCGGTGCCTGAAGCGTGTGTCGGTGCCGGCACGATTTTGACACCTGAAGATTACCAAAAGAGTGTGGATGCAGGCTCCGAGTTTATCGTAAGCCCAGGCGCCACCTTAGAGTTGCTGGATTACGCGGCTGAACAAGCGGTTCCGCTCTTGCCGGGCATCCAAACCGTTTCCGAAATGATGGAAGGCCTGAAACGCGGCTACCAACGTTTTAAATTTTTCCCGGCAGAAGCCAGCGGGGGTATCCCAACGCTGAAATCGTACCACGGGCCTTTCGAACAGGTTCGCTTTTGCCCAACCGGCGGTATCCGTGCGCATACCGCTAAAGACTACCTGGCTTTACCAAACGTCATGTGCGTTGGTGGAACCTGGTTGACGCCAGCAGACCTCGTCACGGCTCACGACTGGTCTGCTGTCACTCGCCTTGCTCAACAATCTCTCCAACAGTTGTCCTGAGCAGGGCACCCTATTTCCTATGCCTGAAAACAAAGGACGGTTAGCCCGCCATCAGGCGGGCATTTTTTTACCAGTTTTCAGTCCATAAACGATTAGTGCTCGCACCCGATCATCGGCAGTATACGTAAAAAAGAAAGAAAAATAGGATCGATACAATGCCAAGCCAATCTCACGCTGAACCCAACTCATCTCCCGATCATTTACCCGCTTGGCAATCGCTTAAAGCGCGCATCGCAAAGGCCAAGACAACACCGATCCGCGATCTGTTCGAAAAGGACCCAGAGCGCTTTCAAAAGTACTCTCTTAAAGTCCAAAACCTGTTGTTGGATGTTTCCAAAAACCCGATCGATGATGAGACGCTTAAGGACTTGATCCAGCTGGCCAAAGAAGTAGGCCTAGACGAGTGGCGTAATCGCATGTTTCACGGCGATAAGATCAACGTCACCGAGCACCGCGCCGTGTTACACACCGCGCTTCGAAACCGCAGCAACACACCAGTCTTTGTTGATGGCACTAATGTGATGGATGCGGTCAACAACGAACTGAAACGCATGAAGCGCTTTGTGAACGCAGTTCGCAAAGGCTACTGGCGTGGGCACTCAGGCAAACGCATTACCGATGTTGTGAACATTGGTATTGGCGGCTCGGACCTAGGCCCGCGCATGGTCACCCAAGCCCTAAAGCCACAGGCCGATGGGCGTATCAACGTCCACTTTGTATCCAACGTCGATGGCGTTGAGATTGCACAAACGTTAAAAGAGCTGAACCCTGAGCGCGTCTTGTTTGTGGTGGCTTCCAAAACCTTCACCACCAGCGAAACCATGACCAACGCTGAAACCGCCCGCAACTGGCTGATGGCGTCGGCGTTTGATCGCCGCGCGGTGGCAAAACACTTTGTGGCCGTCTCCTCCAATCGCAAAGCGGTCAAAGAGTTTGGCATCGACGAGAACAACATCTTCAACATGTGGGATTGGGTCGGTGGACGTTTCTCACTCTGGTCAGCGATTGGCTTACCGGTTGCACTCAAAGTCGGCTTTAAGCGCTTTGAGGAGATGCTCTCTGGCGCGCACGAGATGGATCTGCACTTTAGAGATCAACCCTTTGAAAAGAACATGCCGGTATTACTGGCGCTGGTAACACTTTGGAACAGCACCTTCATGGGCAGCCAAAGCCAGGCGATCCTCCCGTATGATTGGCCGTTGCAGCGCTTTGCAGCGTATCTGCAGCAGGCCGAGATGGAGAGTAACGGCAAATCGGTTGATCACGATGGCAAGCCCGTCCCGTATGCGACAGGCTCGGTGATCTGGGGGCAGCTTGGTATCGATGGGCAGCACGCCTTTTACCAATACCTGCACCAAGGCAACACGATTGTACCGGCTGACTTTATCGGCTCCATAGAAAGCTCGACACCGGTATCCGGCCACCATGAAAAGCTGATGGCGAACTTCTTTGCTCAAACCGAAGCCTTGATGAACGGCATCAGTGAAGAGCAAGTGCGTGCGGATTTAACCGCGCAGGGCCTCCCTGAAGCCGAGATCGAGATGTTGATCCCGCACAAGGTACACAAGGGGAATCGCCCCACCAACACCATCATTTTGGACCGACTCGACCCGCGCTCATTGGGGGCGTTAATTGCGCTTTATGAGCACAAGATTTTTGTTCTTGGCGTCATTTGGGACATCTGCTCGTTTGACCAATGGGGCGTCGAACTTGGCAAAACGCTGGCAAAACGTATACTCCCAGAGATACTGGAGAACAAAGTCAGCGACACTCACGATGCCTCAACCCGCAACTTGATCAGCTACTTTGTTGAAGAAAGACAAGCCTTGCTGAACAAGGACAAAGGGTAGTGCAGTTTAAAAACCACGCCATGCCGGTGCAAAAGCGCATTGCGCTGATTGCCCACGACAACATGAAAGATGAGCTTTCCGATTGGTGTCAAAAGCACCGGCCGGAGCTGGCACAGCACCTGCTTTTTGCCACCGGAACCACAGGCCATCGCCTAGAAAAAGCCCTTGAGCTACCGATCACTAAATTGATCAGCGGTCCTCTTGGGGGCGATCAGCAGATTGGTGCCATGCTGCCTGAGCAGAAAATTGACCTGATCATCTTCTTTTGGGATCCGTTCGAGCCGATGCCACACGACCCAGACGTAAAAGCCTTATTGCGCGTCGCCGCGGTGTGGAATGTAGCGGTTGCCTGTAACCGCAGCTCAGCCGACTTTTTGATCAGCTCGCCGCTGATGCGCGAAACCCACGAGTATCGCATCCCCGACTACGAGCAATACTTAAGCACACGAATTTAACGTTCGCTTATCCACAGAACGGACACAAAAAAGCCGCTTTCATCGAAGCGGCTTTTTCATTGGGCAACCGATTAGAGCGACTGCGACGAGAGGGTTGTGGATAACTGCGTGCGCTGATCGGGGCTTAGCTCGATCAAATCATATTGGCGGGTATTCGCCGCTTCAATGCAAAGGTAATCGTCCACTTGATCCAAGCCGATGTCTAAAACATCCGCCGCTGCATCCCCCGCGTTCCACACAACGGTGGAGCCGCTAAACTGCTTATCCACCAGCAAAACACGATTCCAGCCGGTATCGATTAGCTTCACCAATGAATCGGCTTGGTAGATACGATCTATCGCCTGCGTTAGAGGCAGTGCGCCGGATTGGGTAAACTCGGCAAAGCCTTCGTTTTTATCCGAGTAGCGGGCCCCTTCAAGCCCTTCGACACGAACATTCGAACGGGATGAGATCGCAAGGTAGGTGTGCAACGCCTGCGTCATTCGCACCGTCGTATCGCTGATGTTGTGAGTTTTCATCGTCAGTGTCAGCGCGCCGTTGTGAACTTTAATCACCAAAGCCAGATCCAGATCTGGCCAAAGTGGGCCCACCGGCTTCAAGAGCCATTCGCCGCCTTGTCCGTCACACGCTTGCTGATCGACTTCCCACTCTACCGTGCGTGCTACACCGTGAAACGGCTGCCCCTCTTTGTTCTCTAGGGGTTCAGCAAACCACGGCCAACACAGAGGCACACCACCGCGGACCGCCTTAGGCTTGGGTTGCGGCTTTTGAGTGGTCCACAACACCGGAGGTTGCCCCTCAGGCTTAAACCACAACACTTGCGCACCAAAGAGCGAGAACACCAGATCCCCAAACGCTTGGCGCACCACGCGCACGGGGAAACCCTCCCAGGTTGCATCATGAATGCCTTGGTCGAAGCTCTCCAGCCATGTTGATAGCGATGCGCTCGTACCTTGTTCGGTCATTTACACTCTCCCTGACATGTTTAGTTACTTTCTCTGAGTCATCTGACGGCAGAAAATTCCACTAACCAAACACTTCTTCGTTAAAGAGCGCAGCCGCAGCACCCACCAAACCCGGTTGCTCTGCCACACACAGCCAAACAGGGATCAGTGACAAGTAATCGTTAAAGCGTCCTTTATCTTCAAACGCCTCGCGAAACTCGCTGTCTTTAAAGAAGGGGATCATGCGCGGCAAAATACCGCCACACAAGTACACACCGCCGCGCGCACCGAGGGTTAAGACGTTATCGCCAGATACCGTACCTAAAATACGGCAAAAACGGCTCAGCGCTTCAACCGCACGCGGGTCTTCATTGGCAATGGCCGCTTCTGCGACTTCGGACGGTTTTTGGTAACGTAGCTCCGATTGAGTGTGCTCAACCAGCGCTTCATAGATGTTCACAAGGCCTTGTCCACAGAGCACACGCTCAGCTGAGACACGGTCGTACTTGCTGTTCAGATAACGCCAAATAATGATGTCGAGCTCATCAATGGGGGCAAAACTGATGTGCCCACCCTCTGAGGCCAGCGGGATCCAATCATCATTGGCTTTAATCAAACCAGACACCCCAAGCCCTGTACCTGGGCCGATCACCAGACGCGGCGCATCGGAAAATTCAGCTTGCGTGGTTTCAAGGTTGCCGCCAATCTGAATCACTTCATCGTCATTCAGGTTCAGCATACCGAGTGCCATCGCGGTAAAGTCGTTGACGATCTTGATCGACTCAAGACCCAGCGAGGCTTTCAATCCAGAGCGGGTAAACTTCCAGTGGTTGTTGGTCAGTCGAATCTCTTCTTGCTGCACTGGGCAAGCAAACGCTAAGCACGCTCGATTGACGCTTTCGATATCAACACCAACCAGATCAAAATACGCCTTACAGGCCAGATCGACGTTGTCATACTCTGCACACTTAAGTGTCTCGCACTGGGTTAGCTCAACCGAGCCGTATTCAACAAGGGCGAAACGCGCATTGGTTCCGCCGATATCCCCAACCAGACAGAGATCGTGACCGATCATCCATCCACCTCCATAAAATCAAAAACGGTAGCGCCTTCCTCGGCACAGTTAACTTGGCGACGCATGGGTAAAAACAGCTCGCGTCCCATCCCTTTCTGGTGTTCAAACGTAACCGCAGGTGTAGTTACTTCGCGGTTTTGCCATTCATTGGAGTCTGCGATCAGCTCCAGCGTGCCCGCCACCGCATCAAGACGTATTCGGTCACCGGTTTGGACTTTACCGATCATCCCGCCTTGCGAAGCTTCGGGCCACACATGAATCGCGGCGGGTACTTTACCAGAGGCACCGGACATTCGGCCATCGGTTACTAAGCCGACTTTAAAGCCCTTGTCTTGAAGCGTGCCTAAGTAGGGCGTCAATTTGTGAAGCTCTGGCATACCAATCGCCCGCGGGCCTTGGAATCGGACCACGGCAATAAAGTCGCGCTCAAGCTCACCGCGTTTAAATGCATCGGCCAGCTCGTCCTGATCATCAAAGACAATCGCATCGGCTTCGACAAACCGATGCTCATCCGCCACCGCCGAAATCTTAATCACACCGCGACCCAAGTTACCGCTCAGGACTTTTAGGCCGCCATTTGCACTGAACGGGTCTTCAACAGGGCGCAGCACATCCAAATCTTTGGATTCGGTTACCCCTTCACGCCACACCACTTTGCCATCCTCTAGGAAAGGCTCTTGGGTGTAACGGGATAGGCCTTCACCAACAACCGTCATCACATCGTTGTGCAGATAGCCGCCTTTTAATAACTCGCGCACGAGGAAGCCAACACCACCGGCCGCTTGGAAGTGGTTGATGTCCGCTTGGCCGTTTGGATAAACACGCGCCAGCAAAGGCACCACAGAGGAGAGGTCCGAAAAATCATCCCAGTCAATCTGCACACCCGCGGCACGGGCAATCGCGACCAAGTGCATGGTGTGGTTGGTGGAGCCACCGGTGGCTAACAAGGCAACGATCGCATTAACGATCGACTTCTCGTTAACAATCTCGTACATCGGCGTGAATCGGCCGTTTTGCGTAGTCAGGCGAATGGATTGCTGAGTGGCTTCTTTGGTCAGCGCATCACGAAGCGGCTGACCAGGGTTAATAAAGGAGCTACCCGGAAGATGCAGACCCATCATCTCAACCATCATCTGGTTGCTGTTGGCCGTACCGTAAAATGTACACGTACCGGCACTGTGGTATGAGTCTGATTCGCACTGCAGCAGCGCATCGCGATCCACCTTGCCTTCGGCATACAGCTGGCGAATACGGGCCTTCTCCTTGTTGGGAAGACCACTTGGCATCGGGCCTGCCGGCACGAATACCGTCGGTAGATGACCAAAGCGCAGCGCGCCCATCAAAAGACCCGGTACAATCTTGTCACACACCCCCAAATAGAGCGCCGAATCAAACATGTTGTGGGATAAGCCGATTGCCGTCGCCATCGCAATGGCATCACGGCTAAACAAGGATAGCTCCATCCCCGGTTGACCTTGAGTCACACCGTCGCACATGGCCGGTACGCCACCCGCAAACTGCGCTACAGAGCCCATTTCGCGGGCCGCTTCACGGATCTGATCGGGGTAGTGTTCAAACGGTTGGTGTGCCGACAGCATGTCGTTGTAGGCCGAGATGATGCCAACGTTGACGGCGTTCATCATTTTGAGCGCGTTTTTATCCTCTTGACCGCAGGCAGCAAAGCCATGTGCTAAGTTGCCACACGCTAACTGTGCACGATGCACACCGCTTTCTTCAGCTCGTTTCATTTGATCGAGATACGCCGCACGAGACGAGGCACTTCGCTCGACAATGCGTTTCGTTACTTGCTCCACCACGGTATGCATAGGAACTCCTACGGTTTTTATCAGAGGTTTACGCTCAAAAATGTACTTTTTATGAAATTTTAATAAAAAAATAACTATACTTCTTTCTAATTATAAGGATTTTAGTAATATTAACAAAATAAATGAGCATTATTGTTCATGTCTGATCTTCACTCTATCAGACAGGTGTGGAAGTACCGTGAGTTTTTCTCACAAGAGTGACTGAATCCGTTGTTATGTACGTTACCGGGGCCTGAATGGCCCCTTTTTTTTCATTCGCACCAAACTGTTTAGAAAACGATCAACCTGCCGCTATCCTTACCTTCCTGAACACTGAATTCAAACACCGACACACCTCAATCGGATTGGCACACACAAATGGATGAACGCCCTTTTAAACGCAGTATTGGCTTCACACTCATTGAGTTAATAGCCGTTATCGCCATTCTTGGGATCCTTGCAGCCTTAGCTCTTCCAAGGTTTATAAACATGACTCAAGATGCAAAAGTGGCCGCACTTGAAAGCATCGCAGGTTCAATGAGATCAACCATAACGCTGACACAAGCGAAAGCTCGCGCCAATGGCCTAGAAATCGCTAGCGCTATGCCACTCGATCAATCCAGCTATGTACTGGAATTCCCTTTCGGTAGAGCGGAAGTCGATTGGCGCAATTTGTGTCCTGAAAGCAGTGCTGAACTGGGAGATTCATTGAGGATGATCGATTTTTTACAACTCTCCAGTGATCAGTTCGATACGCCTAGGATTGATAACCAATACACCTTGATTGGATTTGATGTTCCAGATGCAGGGCTTCCGACCAACCAAGGGTGCTATGTGATCTACGATTCTTTTGGTGATCCCAATTGCTCAGTAGAGATTGTTACAGCGGATTGTGGTTGAACTCTTTTCTAACCAACATTGACAGAGCAAGGCCAGTCTCTTTTTGGAATCAAAGTTCGTCTCAAGAAGCCATCTAATCACCTATCATCTTACATTCACGCATTCGTGCACGTCGAAACGCACCATCGCACTGTTTATCCCAACATCGCTTACGGTACGAATGTACTTCTAGGCTGGTCAGGACTTGCCGGGCAAAGGTCGAGCGCTAGACGATGACCAAGTCCGCTTTACTGGCCAATTTAGCCCGACACTAAAGCCGCAATAAATTATACTGTCACATTAAAAGAGTGATTAAAAATCCTCTCGGTATGGGGATAGCTGATGGTTACGTCCTGCTGGATGGGAAAACAATATACACAGCATACACAGCAAAAGACCTAAAAGTAGGTATGCTAAATAGTCGTCCCTGAAAAACACCCTTTACGCACGGACCAAACTCAGGCTCTGTGCGTTCATTTCTCTTCTTTCCAATAACCCGATCAAATAC
>NZ_JBSWXK010000019.1:0-58493 GCF_056160565.1 Neptunomonas sp. ABH4_499
GTGAAGGGCAAAAAAAGCGGGTTTTCCATAATCGAACCGCATTATAAACCACTATAAATCATACGGTTACGTATTTTTCAGGGGCGACTAAATAGCTTGATATTTGTGATGATGAAAACCACAATTTCACTCAAGCTCTTTAAAGCTGGTTGAGCCTTTACCTAGTGTTTTGGCTCGTGGCTGCGCCTCAGTCGCCGTTAAGACTGGGGCCTATCTCTTACAAACTACTCGAAATCACAAGCCCCAGAAACGAGTAACCCCTCACAGGGCGCTGATCTAACGGGTAGCGGGAGGGGTGTTGTTGACGCGATTTTAATATCAAAAGCGCCAAATAGCGCGATATTATTTGATGTCGCTTTTTAGTTACTGTTTGCTAAATTGCACAGTTGGTAAAACAACTCTTGGCAAACGCAGTCGTTCACATTGAGTACTCAAAAACTCGCGCCAATAAGGCCAAATATGGTAGCTAGCATTTTTCAGTGCAAATTCATCAATCGCTGCCTGTTCTAGTTCTGCTGCGACTTGGTATTCTGCAATAAAGTCTGCTTCAACAAAGGCTTTAATATCAGGTTCGCCATTTTCCTTAGGATTCACCCAACGAGTCCCCAAACGGATATAAATGCGTACCAGATGGCCATCGCCATCAATATCGATCAATTCACTTCGAAGAACAACATGCATTTGTTGCACTAACAACGCTTCAAGTTCCGTGGATTTTGGGTCAAAGTCTTCAATACACTTAGCTTGGCACGATTTAACGTATACATCCTGTATCACTAAAGCATCAATAGCCTGTTGTAACGATTTTGATACTTTTTTAACCATAACACGCCTCTAGTTCGAGTTCGTGCGATGCAACAACTCTCGTCTTTCGAGCAGTCGATGAGAAATCCACTACAGCTACATTTTTCCAGCTTGTCTGGATATTACGCTCAACACCCGCATCCAACATCAACTTATCTAAAGCAGCTGGCACTTCCGCCGCTAAACGGAGCAGTTTATCCATTGCGTCTGATTGCATCACATCGTCTGATTCGTACTTGGAAAAAGCAACAGGGCCACCACCAAACACTTTTGCAGCATCAGCCTGTTTTAAGCCCCAGCGTTTACGCAAGACCTGGAGTTCATTACCCGTTAACAAGCCTTGCACCTGCTTTTTAAAAGCAATCATTGCACGCTTGTTAAAGCGAGCTTCAGCAGTACCAGTCTGTTCACTGCCACAGCAATCACACACTGCATACTGGCTTTCAATTTGACCTTGTTGACCTAAATGCTCAACTGTAACCCTCTCAGTATGGAGAGTTAATTGGCCCATCTCACAAATTGGACAAGTTTGACTATTCATCACATATCCTCAGCGCGACAAATGACAAGAAACCAATAATAACAATTTACCTGTCTTGCCTATCGCAAATTTCACATAGTATTCGTAGCGCATTTCTTTGTACGCATACTCCACCCATTCATCCCGAAACAAGCGGTAACCATCGCATGCAGCCCAAGGTCCAGTTGGTTTTTGTACACACCATTGCGAATTCACATACTGACCTTGAGTAATAGCTTGCCTTATAAGCTTTTGCACATCAGCTATCTCATACGACAGCTGCTGAACATGACTTTTACACTGCCTAGTCCATAAAATAGTTGCACTCTCACCTACTTCCAATAGGTTTAATACATCTTCTACCGGATATAACGGCCCGTCAGAGATATAATGTCTGTCATGCCCAACTTCGCTAGGAGGTAGGCCTTTATAGGCGCTTACATTTATCACATTATTTACCATAGTGGTAAATCAATCCAGTTAAAGTTGAACATTTAACCTCACACCATTGCCTCTTCGTACACTTTTTCAACCTCGGTAAACTTAGTGACGCTCTCTAGGCGCGTTAAGGTTGTGAGTTTCATCGAGTTTTTCATTGGACGATGCGGCACATTGGTCACTGGCGTTTGCAGTGACAGTGGTTTGCCTAACTCAAATAAATAATACAAATCAGCAGAACCTGACTTCTTACCCGCTTGATCTTCGGTAATGGCGTAGCGTGGTAACACTGCAACTCGCTTAACCGGCCAAAGTTTGTCAATTTGCTTGCTTGAGCTTTGGGTATCAGAGGTAGACGCCAACGCTAAATATCGGATTTCATCGGCAATATGCTGCTTAAATTTCTGCAAAAACGTGCTTTTCGGCAGGTGATACCACTGCGCTGTGCCTTGCTCAAATTGTTCAAAGTAGCCATTATCTCGGCCACGTTGCCCACCCAGTGCCACCGTCATCGTCAAATCAGGGTACAGCACTTGGCGCATGCCATAATACGGTATGCGTGCGGCCTCTTGTACATAGAGCCTTTCCGCCATGTCGGTTACTGGGTATGCTTGCACTGTCTGTGTATTCGGCTCTGTGCCAATTTGCGCTTTCAAGAAGTCTAGTAACCACTGATGACCGGAATAACAACTCTTAGTCTGGTTTGTATCAGCTTCACTAGACTCATTTTGGCTAGGCAAGAGGGCAAAGGCACCAATACCCACTTCTTCTATCGCGGCTGCGTAGGGGTTGGTTTTTGCGGCTTGATCAAAAAAGCCTGGGTATAAAGCAAACGCACCAAAAACTGGGCGGCTTTTTTTGCTGGGTTGTCCTGCGGAATTGGATGAAGAGTCAGATAAACGGATGAGAGCATCCCGATAACGGTGCATTTGGTTGATAGCATCGTCTGGTACGTAATCCGTATTTTCAATATCTTCATTGTAGTCATCAAAGCGGTTTTTCTCGGTTTTAATGCGATACTTGGCATCAAACAACCAAATAAACTGCTTTTCTTCTGATGAGTCTGCTTTTGTTAAATGGGCGCTTTTGGGCAGTGTCACTTCCAGCACAATATCCGGTTCTTGGTTAACCAAGTACGAGCGTATAGATTGGCCCTTTTTGGTAAATTTAGGCTCGTGTGCCAGCCTAGCTGTCACGCCATCGCTGCGTTTGAAACGAAAGGCACCGACAAAACCATCTTTTAGTTGGTACTCAAAAAAGTCATTTTGGGTGAGCTTAGTCGCACTGTTTTCCACCAATTCAAAGCCGAGATCCTGCTCTAAAAGCTGCTTCAAACACAAAAAGCACCACACTTCGTAAATCTCAGCCACCGACTTCATTGAAATGCTCGACTGATTGCCAAACACATCTAAATAAAATTTCAGCTCCTGCCAAATACGATACACCGCGCTGTAACCGGTTTTTTGCTGAAGCACTAACGACTCACGGCTTAACCCTGTGTATGCACCCACCTCTTTTAAAAAACTCTGACCTAACACTTTTTGCAGCGGCTGCTGCCAACTATGCAGCTCATTTAAAAATGAATCAGACAACCGTTGCCGTTCTGGTGCTTGGTTACTCTGCCTAAGCTTTTGTTCAAACTCCGCTAATTGCCGCTTACTTTTACTCACCGCCATTTTGATAAAACGGTTTTCTGGGGTATCGACACTCAGTTGCTTTTTTTCGACTGCATAGCGCTTATCGTACTGGCCATTCGCAAAGTCTTGCTTAACTTTCTCGGCTAACTTATGTGGCAGGCGGCCTTTTAATTTGGCCGCTTTAATATTGGCTACCGTCGGTTGCAAACGGCTATGGGGTGCGGCACAAATCACTTTCAAGCCTTGCTCAAAACGCTCCCGTAACGCGGCAAAATTAGCCAACCACATCAGTGGAAAATGCCCACGTTGCTGGCTTGTCGCTGCATCTTGCTCGGTTTTTTCGACCAAACTAAAGCGCCAAAGAGGGTAAACTTTGTCTATAGCTTGGTACATGGCGGGCAAGTCTTGGTGAAGTGCCATTTTGGTTGGCAACACTTCAAAGGCAATATGCTGAGTCTGTGTTTTGCCATTAAGCTCAAACGTGAGTGGTAAACGCAACCACCCCACATCATTGCCGGTATTAATCGTGCCGGTTAAACGTGCAGGCACCACGCCCCTTAACGTTTTTACTTCGGGAGCAAAACGAAATGCCTCATTCACGCTTTGGCTGCGATGGGTTAACCGCGCATTAGTTACTTCACTAAAAAAGACCCACTCAAACTGGTATTGAGTATTCTCAAAAAACAGCGGGGAATTTAATGTCAGCTCAGCGTGTTTCGCTAAGCCATTGGCAACAAGATCGTTTTCGGCTAAGTCACTTTCATCTAACCCACTTTGTACCAAACCATCTGCAACAAGCCCCTGCGGTTCAATAGCATTGCTCAGCTGCGCCGCAGGCGCAAAGCGCAATTCGTAGCTAGGTTGTACATCATTAGCGCTCCCCCTGTGCGCCATTGTATTCTGGTACACACTCAACCGCTGGCTAATATCATTCGCCCAGACCGAAAACTCAAAGTCAGGGGTTTGTAATCGTATTAACTCTGGCATTCCCTACCACTCCTTACACCATCACTGAACGGGTTCTGCTTATAGGTTGCATTCATTGCAGAAGGCATCAAACAGCAACGACTCATTAAGGCCAGAAACTGGTAAAGGTGGCACTGGCTAATCGCTCGCTCATCCACTTCAATTTTGTTTTTGAACGGCAAGGTATACGAAGTACTTTTTCCTCATCAGTAGCACCATCAGCCACGATTTTCTCACGATACAAGTCAGGACGTTGGTTTGCTTCGTCTGTGTCAGACGCTAACCAAATGGGGGCTAACTGGTCTGAAAGCACAGCGCTAAGCTCTTCCAACAAATCCTTACGATTTGATGTAGTCAGTTTGTCGGTATCGCCTTCGATACGCGGCAGAACCTTACACATCATAAAGTCGTCCCATACGGCTTTTAAGGTCAGGTCATCTTGTGGTTGGCTGCTGGCCACCGCAAGTAGCAGTTCATTGAGCGCACGGAACGCTAATTCAAACGGTGTATTTTTTAGCACAGTGTTGACTGCCGATAAAAACGCAACTGTTTTTGTGCCATCCGCATCAAAGGTATTGTCTAAGTCTGCTTTGCTGGCGTTTGACCAAATGGGGTAACTAAGGCGCTTATTGCAGCTAGTTGGGGTGAAAAAGTCGTGATAGTCATTAGGGAAAAACGCACCAAAATCAAAGCTCAGCGCTCGGTCAATCACTTTGCGTGAAAAACCATGGGTGGTTTCATCCATATTCACTGTGCCCGCAACAAGCAGATTAAACGGAATACCTAAACCATATTGGCAAATGAGTTCCCAAAGTTCGTTATACTTACCATCATCAGCGCTACCAAAGCCTAGTGCTTCGCGCAGCTTTTCTTTGTCCGCAACTTCTTTAATGGTGGCGGGTTTTAATAGCGCATCACTGCTGTAGGTAAAGCTATCACCCGTCCAACACCATTCGCGGGTTTCCAGCACCGACAAATAATCAGCAAAATACTGCTCAACAGGGGCAAGGTTCATTTCATCCAAACACAGCCAGTAAGGTAATACCTGTTCAAGTGCATCACGCTCACCTGATACCACTAAGCGTTTACCTAGGTCTTTGCTCTCTTGCACTGCAACGGTTAAGCCGCTATCAGCAATGGCACGCCAAGCTTTGGCGATAAACTGCAATACATCAGTAGTGATATATTCGGCTTCGCCGTCTTTTGCAAGGCGAGAAATATAACCAAGCAAATCACTTGGCTCATGCCAGTCAGGGCGCACCGAGGTTAAACAATAGGTTTCAGCAAACTGCTGTGATGTTTTTGCTTGCTCACGCACAAAGCGGGTTTTGCCTGTGCCTGAGATACCTGCGAGAAGGAGGAATGGTTTGGATAAAAGCTGCGCATCTAACGGCTTTACTGCATTTATTCTTCTTTCCTTTTTTGCATGCTCATTTGGTGAAAAAGACAAAGCTAAATTTTCTATTTTTTCTATCGTTACGTTTAGCGATTCTGGGCTTAAGTCAATTACATTGTCGTCATAATCAGAGAAATTTTTCTCAGTTGCCCAATTGATTATTTTAGAAAATGTAGTAAAGCATGGCTTCGTTTGAACCGTAATCATTGAATTAAGAATCAAATCAGTGAAATATTTAGAACCATTATCTCGCCATTCCTTTTCAACATAACGAGTCATCGAACTAAATTCTTTTACATTAGACCTTATATCTTTTAGCCCACTCAAAATTGACTCTAAAGATAATGTAAACTCTTTAACACTTCCACGCTGACCGCTATTTCTGAAGTTTACAAAACCACCTAAACTCCCGAGACTACAAGGAAACTTAGATTGCCCTGAAACTGAATCGAAGTAAGTATTTAAATCTGTCATATTTCCTATTCCATCAGTGAGCGTATTTGACGTGCAAGTGCATTAATCACGTTGACTGTAACACTATTGCCGAATTGTTTATAAGCTTGTACTTTTGAAGAGCTTGGCTCAAATTCATCAGGAAATCCCTGCAATCGTGCCGCCTCTCTTGGGCTAATTTTCCGAGGGTTTTTTCCAGCCTGCTCAATCAACACTTCACTACCATCTTTATAATATCTAGCCGAGATAGTATTGGTGTAAGGTGATTCTTCCGTAACTAAACCAAAGCCAAAGCCTTTGCCATTTTTCTTGTTTTCAATTTTTCGACGTTGATGGCCTTCCCATAATCTATCCGAAATAGTTAATTTAGGATCTGGGTTTTCCTCAAGCTTATCTCCAACTTTAACTTCAATACCTAGTGGTTTTGGGTACTCAAAGCTTTTAACTTCGCCATCACGCCATAAAACAATGTATATGCGCTGTCTATTCTGCGGTATTCCAAAGTCCACTGATTTAAGAACCATTTCTTTGGCTAAGGTTTGAATTTCCTTTGTAGAACCATGCTCAATAACACTTTTAGGAATATTACAGCTATATCCCATTTTGGTTAACGTTTTTAAAATAACCTTGAGCGTATAGCCTTTATCATGGCTAATTAAACCTTTCACATTTTCAAGCAGCGCAAACTTAGGCTTTTTCGTTTCTAGAATATTGGCTATGTCATGAAATAGAGTACCACGGGTATCTTCAATCCCTAGTTTAAGGCCTGCATGCGAAAATGGTTGGCATGGGAAGCCAGCCAAAAGAACGTCATGATCAGGAATTTCATCCGCAGGGATCTTTGTAATATCACCAAAAGGAATCTCGCCATGATTATTTTTGTAGGTTTGCTGAGCATGCTTATCAAATTCGGAAGAAAATACACAAACGCCGCCATTTTGTTGGAAACCGAGTCGAACCCCGCCGATACCTGCAAATAAGTCGATAAAACGAAATTTGGCGTCAAAATCAGGCTTTAGTTTTAAAGCACCAAATACCTCATTAAAGAACGCGTTACGCGTTGTGTATAAACCATTTTGCTGTAGCAGACTGATTACACGTTCTTTCAGTTGTTCTGGCTTGCTGATTTCTGGATTACAGTAAAACTGGCTATCAGTCGAGATGGCGTGTAACCATTGATCAATTACCGCTTCAACGTCACTGTCTTGTGGCACATGCTCGAGTGCTAAGGGTTTAATAATTTCTTCTGCTTGTAGAAGGACGTTGGTTTTATTGCTCATTATTAACTACTACTAAAAATTCTTGATGGATGACGGTAGGGCGAAGCATGTTTTTTGTACTTTGCATTTCAACTAAGTTGTACTTGCCCAATGTTTTTAATGTTCTCGACACATTACTGACCGCTCGACCTGTGAGCATGGCCAGCTCAGTGACCGATTGCGGCTGTTGCTCGGCAATTACTTTTAACAACTGCTGGTTTTCTTTCGACAGCACATTGGCCACCGATTTCAGCGAGTCGAACCAGATATCAACAGGGTAATCAGGGTCGGGCGTTTGCCCTTTAATGCCAATCACGCAGCGCGATTGTTTGAGGTTTTTCATATTTCTCTACTGACTAAAATTGAAGATGAAACCTAAGAATGGAAATAAGCGATCAAGTCTTTAACGTCATCGGATCTAAAAATATCGTTCTTGGATGTGTCGCTATAAATTTCGGGATTTTCATCATCCCCTTCGTTGATGGCGCAGCTTATGGCATATCTTGGTAAGTCATCACGCTCTCGATACTCAGCATTTTGGTGCTCAACCCAAAGCAGATAGTACTCACCATCCTGACGAAAGTAGAACGACGCGCAAGCATCGTTTGGCGATGTATTGTTAACCAGCGTTACTGGTATATCGTGAGAATTAAACCCAAATTTAAGCTCTTCCATTACATGGCCCTTGATAACTGTTCATTTATACATGCCCGACATCTTATCATCTACTGATTAGATCACAAGGTTATTTTCCATCATTCAGTGCAATGGTCATTTTCGATTGCTGTGATTGCACTAGCTGAACCCCGCCGACCAGAGGTCTACACAAAGTTACTCCATAGGTGACAATCTGTAGACCTGAAGGCGGAGATACACGTTTTCAGCTAAAGGCTCAAAGAGGTCTCTGACCCCATAAGAAAAATACTGTCTTTAGAACCATCAGAATCAATCACTACCTCTGAGATACCGCTATCCCCATAGACTGATTTGAAATCAACCGCACACTCATGATCAATCTTGCATCGAATTACTTCAATGTAGGTGCTGCCTTCTTTCTCAATCAGCTTAATACCGGGCGAAAAATGAAGGCTCTCCAAAGGTGTTCTGTAGGTCAGAAGGTAACCACGGTTTGTTACCGATAAGCTGATACCACTCAGCTGCTCTGGTTCGTACCTGGTGGGGTTACCGGCGGGTGAAGCGTAACTGGTCGCAGCAAAAACGAGTGTGATGAGAAGAGTGAGGTATTTCATTGGTTCGGCCAGATAGCGGTGTGCTTCTGCGGTCTTCTTTAATGCTGCCCTCGTTTCGAGCTGAATGAGATTGGGCAAAGGTAGCTCGGTGGTTGTGTATTCACTCATCGATTGCGTCCCTGATGTGTTTCGTCCGTGATTATGTATAGATTTATGCCGAATTCTATACATGTAACGGATGACATATATAGAAAAACTGATTTTCTATACATGTCGAACCCAGTAGGAATGATCAGGAACGGTTCAATATAAGCCGAAACTAATTTACCGCACTTCGAGACTTCGACCCTTGCGTATCTGGTAACGATTGAGAGCAAGCCTTGCCGGTTAGGCATCAAGGCGGCGCAAGGCTTTTTGTTTGCGCGCCCTGCGCGTTTTTAAGATTAGGCTCCGCACATCACCAGCTCGCGCTGGCGTTTTTGGCGGTTAAACAGCATCAAAAGGATAATGCCGGCTACCGAGGTCGCCGCACCCGCAAGGGACACCGCCGGTAAACCAAGGCCAAGGTGAATAACCGCACCCCCTAAGGCCGCGCCAATCGCGTTACCTAAATTGAAAGCACCGATGTTCATGGCGGAGGCCAGATTCGGTGCATCGCTTGCTTCATCCACCACCAAACTTTGCAGTGGCGGTACTACGGCAAAACTTGAAATCCCCCAAAAGAAGATCAGCGGTGCCACGATGTAAGGGTTTTGCATCGTAGCGGCGAACACCAGCAACAATACAACGGTACTGATCAGGGCGGTCATCAAGGTCGCGGTCAGGTTTTTATCGGCCATTTTGCCCGACACCCAGTTACCCACGGCCAAGCCAGTGCCGTACAGTACCAACATGACCGTCACAAACAGGGTGGATTGCTGAGTCTCATCCTGAAGGATCGGGGTAATGTAGCTGAACACGGTAACATCGAGCTGGCACCCACAACGGTCAGCAACAGCGCAAACATCACCGGGCCTTTGGTCAGCACTTTAAGCTCATCTTTCATGCTGGTTTGCCCATCGACTTCCAGCTTAGGCAGAGATACCCGAAGAGCCTCTAACGTGATCAAACCAAGAACCGTCATGCCGCCAAACGCGGTACGCCAGCCGATAGTTTCGCCCACGTAGGTGGCTAAAGGTACACCGCCTATGTTGGCAATGGTCAAACCCGAGAACACAGCCGCCACGGCGCTGGCTCGTTTTTCCGGCGGTACCAACTGGGCGACAACAGCACCTACCCCAAAGAAGGAGCCATGGTTAAACGAGGTAATGATGCGGCCCACCATTAAGCTTGCGTAGCTGTCGGCTAAGGCAGAAACCAAGTTACCGAGGGTGAAGATGCACATCGAGAGCAGCAACAGATTGCGACGGGACATTTTGGCAAAGCCCAACGTCAGAATCGGTGCGCCCACAACAACGCCAAAGGCGTAGGCACTGATCAGCATGCCCGCGGTTGGGATGCTGACGTTTAAATCATCGGCGATCACCGAGAGCATCCCCATCGGGGAGAACTCCGTAACACCAATACCAAAAGCGCCAAGCGCTAGGGCTAATAGCGGTGCGTTTACATTCATTTGGATGTCCAAGACAGTTAATAGTTGATCAGAACGATCAGGAATTACGCCTATGATGAGGCTTTTACCGTCGCGGTGACAGTCAATTGAGTGTTCGCAAAATCAAAAGGGAAGACGCGCGCCAGAGAGCACCGGCGCGCACGGGGGTTAGGCTTTCGCTTTTGGCCAGCCGATCAAGATGCTGATTAAGGCGGTGATGCCCAAAATCCAGCTGTATTGAACATGGCTGATCAGCTCCAACGGAGATACACCGGCAAGCGAGGAGGCCAGCAAAATCTGAGCGCCATATGGGATCAAACCTTGCACCACACACGAGAAGATATCCAGCAAGCTTGCGCTGCGCTTAGGGTCCACGTTGTAGCGATCGGCGATGTCTTTGGCAACCGAACCACTGATCAAAATCGCAACCGTGTTGTTAGCGGTACACAGGTTGGTCAAAAAGACAGAGCTACTGATGCTGAGTTCACCAGCACGGGTGGAGCCTTCTTTGGCGCCTAGCGTGCGGCTGATCTTCTCGATGCTCTGTACGATCCAATCCAGACCGCCTTGGGTTTTCATCAGCGCACCTAAACCACCGATCAACAGGGACAGCACCATGATCTCCAACATGCCGGTGTAACCGTTGTAAATATCAGAAGACCACGTCGCCACGGTGTACTCATCGAGTTTGGATAGGCCCAGTAAACCTGCCAACAAAATACCTGTCATCAAAACCACAAGGACATTTACACCCAGTACCGCCAGTACCAAGACCGCAACGTAGGGCAGAATCATCACCACATCGTAATCGCCGATCTCGTTGATCTGCGCTTCTGAGCCTTGGAAGAATAACCACACTAAAGCAATTAACGCAGCAGGCAGGGCGATCTTAAAGTTCATGCGGAATTTATCGCGCATCGCACAGCCTTGGGTACGTGTCGCGGCAATGGTCGTATCGGAGATGATCGACAAGTTATCCCCAAACATCGCACCGCCTACCACAGCACCCACCGTGACCAGCAGCGGTAGGTCCGTAGCCGTCGTTAAGCCCACAGCAATCGGCGCAATCGCGGCAATGGTACCCATGGATGTCCCCATGGAGGTCGCCACAAATGCGGTAATAACAAAGATACCTGGCAAGATGAGGCTGGATGGGATAATGCTCAAGCCAAAGTTAACCGTGGCATCCACACCGCCCACCGCTTTGGCGACCGAAGCAAAACCGCCAGCCAATAGGTAGATCAACACCATGGTGATGATGGTCGGGTCACCCACACCTTTCATAAAGGTGTCGATGCGCTCGTTAATAGCACCACGGGCAAGGAGGATGGCCAAAACCAGAGCCGGCAAAATCGCTACCGGTGCTTGCAGTTGATAAAACGCGAAATCCGTCCCTTGGCTTTGGTACCAAAGGCCGCTGCCAACAAACAGCGTTAAAAAGAGGATCAAAGGCAATAATGCCAGAGGAGTAGGCTTAGTCATGTTGTCTGATGTTTCCAGATCGTTATAAGTAGGGCTTGTGGCCACGATAGAGGCGGGCATGATAAGGGAAACCCGAACCTGACTCCATATCAAAAAATCATTTATAAAATCGGTTTTGTTATAACCAAATGATCTTACTGGTTTTGCTGAGCCTGTTTTTAGGAATATGGTGAGGCGGTTGTGCGGAGCAGTAAAGAAAGAAGGATCACTCCCGAGTTAGGAGCGATCCTTCTGGTGACGTTATCGTCGTGATTAGAAGTCTGAAATTACACTTCTGCTTTGTAGCGTTCGGCCATCGCATTGGCGGCGCGCATCGCTTGATACACATCGTCCTCGGTCAGGTTCATTGGCATGTTGCCCATGGTGTCGCCCTCGGCGCAGGCGATTTTGGCAACGGTACGCCATTCGGATTCCACAAAGTTTTTAAGACCCATGTCTCGTAAGGTCAATGGAAGACCGGCAGTTTTGATGATGCGCACGACCTCGTCGATCTCTTCGGTCGGGGCGTTCTCAAGGACCAGTTGGGTCAGCAAGCCAAAGACCACTTTTTCGCCGTGCTGGACGTGGTGCAGCTCCGGCACCGCCGACATACCATTATTCACAGCGTGTGCAGCGGCAAGTCCGCCGGCTTCTGCGCCAACGCCGCTCAGGTAGATGGTCGCTTCAATGGTTTGTTCAAGCGCTGGGGTGACCAGTTTGTTCTTAACCGCATCCATCGCGGCATCCACATTCTCGCTCAGCAGTTCAAAGCAGAGCTGCGCCAAACCAAGGCCGGTTCGGGATGGGCGCTTCAGCACTAAATTAACCCCATCGGAGCGATAGCACGCGCGGGCTTCAAAGTAGGTGGCCAATGCATCGCCAATGCCGGCGGCGAAAAACTTCGCAGGTGCTGCACACAAAATCTCGGTATCGGCGATAACAGCATCGGGGTTTTGTGGCAGGAACAGGTACTGATCAAACTCACCTTCTGCGGTGTACAAAACCGCTAATGCCGTACAAGGTGCATCGGTAGAGGCTATGGTGGGGTACAGCACAACCGGAAGCTTATGGTAGTAAGCCACCGCTTTGGCCCAGTAGGCCTTTGCCGATGACAAACTTTTTAGGGGATGTAACGGTGCGAGGGACAATGTTCATACTTCCTCCTTGAACGGCATCTTGTTTGGATTTTTTATCAGTATTATCTAATGTACAAACGTGAGACCGACCAGTGATCCGCAAAGTTCAGAGCACTTATGTGTTGCACGACTTAAAACAATAAAAGAGGGGATGAAGTGAATTTTACGGGTTTTCCAGCATGAATATTGCAAGTGTAAATCGCGCGATAACAGTCATGTTTACGCGACATAAACGCAAAAAGCCCCCGAAGGGGCTTTTGATAAAGTGATGGTAACGTCTGTCTACACAGATCGCTTTGGCATGATTCGCAGCTTCGGGGCCAACATCGATTGTGGGCTGAGCAGGTCGTCCAGTTCCTCTTCTGACAATAAGCCTTCAGCAAGGATTAAATCGCGCACGGTGCTGCCAGTGTGCAACGCGGTTTGCGCAATGCGGCTGGCGTTGGAGTACCCGATGTGCGGCACCAAAGCGGTGATGCTGCCGATGCTGATGTTCAGAAGATTCGCGCAGCGCTCGCGATCGGCTTCGATCCCTACGATGCAACGCTCTTCCAGCATGGTGCAGGCTTTACACAGCATGCGCATGGAGTTAAGCAAGTTGTAGATGATCAAAGGCTCCATGGCGTTTAACTGTAACTGGCCCGCTTCGGCGGCCATGGTAACGGCCAAATCGTTCGCGATCACTTGGAACGCCGTTTGGTTAACCGCCTCCGGGATAACCGGGTTTACTTTACCCGGCATGATGGACGAGCCAGGTTGCATCGGTGGCAGTTTGATCTCGCCAAAACCGGTGCGTGGGCCGCTCGATAGCAAACGTAAGTCGTTGGCGATCTTGCTCAGTTTGACCGCAAAGCGGCGAAGAATACCCGAGAACAGGACAAACGCGCCCATATCCGAAGTGGCTTCCACCAAGTTGGCGGCAGGCACCATGGGCTTACCGGAAAAGTCAGCTAAGTAGCGTACCGCGAGTTTCGCGTATTCTGGGTGGGTGTTGATGCCCGTACCGATCGCGGTGCCGCCTAAGTTCACCTCGCACAGCAGAAGGCAGGCTTCTTTTAAGCGGTCGATGTCTTCCCCAAGGTTTACGCCAAACGCGTCAAACTCTTGGCCAAGTGTCATCGGAACCGCATCCTGTAACTGGGTGCGGCCCATCTTGACCACATCGGCAAACTCAGTGCCTTTGGCGTGGAACGCATTTACCAAAGATTGAATCGTTTCGATCAAAGGCTCTGCGGCAAATTGAATCCCCAAGCAGGCAGCGGTTGGATACGCGTCGTTGGTGGATTGGGAGCAGTTCACATCATCGTTAGGGTGCAGTTTTTTATACTCACCTTTAGGGTGACCGAGCTTTTCCAGCGCCAAGTTTGCGATCACTTCGTTCGCATTCATGTTGGTGGACGTGCCCGCGCCACCTTGGATCAGGTCCACCACGAATTGATCGTGCAGGTGGCCTGTGCAGATATCATCACACGCGTTCATGATGGCATCGGCTTTGGTTTGATCCAGTGTGCCCAGTTCCGAGTTGGCTTTGGCCGCGGCTTTCTTTACCAGCGCCAAGGCTTTGATCAGCTCTGGAAAGTGGCTGATAGGGACGCCCGTGATGGAGAAGTTATCCACAGCACGTTGTGTTTGGATGCCATACCAGGCGTCGGCTGGGATCGCCATGTCACCCAGCAAGTCGTGTTCGATTCGCGTATTCATGTGTTTGGGTTCCAACAATTAACGCCAGGGGACGACCTTATCGTGCCCTGGCGGGGTTACACGGCTACAAAACGACCTGAGCCATGTAGGGCTAAGGTCGGTTGAGTCGGTTAAGTCGGTTAAGTTACGAGTGTGTTTGCGCTTGCGTGCGGCTCTCTTTTGCATCGGTGGTGTTGGCCACACGATCTTCTGGTTCCAGCTCCCACGCGGTTGCATCGATGTTCAGGTCAGGGAAGCGCTTAGCATCAAAGGTTGGGTTTTTGATGCCGGCTTTAAGCTGATCATCGTAATCACGCATGATGCGAAGGCCCGTCTTAAACAGCATAGCAAGGGCAAACAGGTTCGCCAGCGCCAACAGACCCATGGTCACGTCGGCAAAGGCAAAGACAGTACCTAAGTCCATCAGGGCGCCCCAGCAGCACAGACAGATCACCATCACACGGAAGCCGTTAAACAGGTTCTGGTTCTCTTCGCTGAAGAAGTTGAGGCTGTTCTCGCCCAGATAGTAGTTGTACAAAATGGTGCTGAAGCCAAACAGCAGCAGCGCCACGCTGACAAACATACGACCCCATTCGCCCACATGATCGGCCAGTGCCATTTGCGTCAGGGCAACACCGCCGTGGTCTGCAATGGTGGCAGGGTCGTAGATACCGCTCAGCAAAATGATAAATGCGGTGCACGAGCACAAAATTAACGTATCAATAAAGACAGAAAACGCTTGCACGATGCCTTGGCTAGCTGGGTGCGGCACATAGGCTACCGCCGCCACGTTCGGTGCAGAACCAAGACCAGCCTCGTTCGAGAACAGACCACGCTTTACACCCATCATAATCGCAGCACCGATGCCGCCGCCGACAGCCGGTTCCAGGCCAAACGCGCTGTTAACGATCAGCATAAAGACATCGGGGATACGATCCACATGCAGGCCTAGCACTACGACTGCAATCGCAAGATAGCCAACGGCCATCACTGGTACCAAAATTTCAGAGACACGAGCGATGCGCTTAACTCCGCCAAAAATAATCAAGCCCACAATCAGCGCGAGAGCGATGCCGGTGTAGTAGGTCGGTACGCCAAACGCATCTTCAAACGAGGTCGCCACCGAATAGGATTGCAAGGCGGTAAAGCCGAAGCCAAACGTCACCAGCAGCAAGACAGAATATAAAGCACCCAGCCATTTCCAGTTGGTGCCTAGCCCGCGCAAAATGTAGTAAGCCGGGCCGCCGCGGTAAGTGCCGTCTTTTTCGGCCTTTTTGTAGGTTTGTGCCAGCGTACATTCGAAATAGCTGGTGGCCATGCCCATTAAGCCAACCACCCACATCCAGAAAATCGCGCCAGGGCCACCTAGTGTAATCGCTACTGCAACACCTGCGATATTACCGCCGCCAACGCGACCAGCGACGGACAACAGCAGGGCTTGGAATGAACTTAAGTGGCCGTGTTGATCCGGTTTAAAGGCTTGGTTAGCGCTCAGGATGGCAAACATACGGCCAAAATAGCGAAATTGAACAAAGCGAGAGGCTACTGTGAACAGCAAGCCAAGGGCGATCAGCACAGCGATGAGGATTTTGCCCCACAGCCAATCGTTGAGTAGGTCCAGCATGGTCTTCTCCGTTGCGACGTACGCCGCTGTTATTCTTGTTAGAAAGAGCGGTATTGAAACAAAGGAAAATGAGCGATCCTATTTGGCGATGTAGCGCTAAATGGTGTTGATGTTTGCTAAATAAGCATCATGTAGCGCTAACGCTGTGATGGGTTTTCGCTGAGATATCCCGTAACATGCTGAAAAATCGATCAATCAGGATGGAAGGTCATGCGAGAGGATTTCTCCCGAAATCTGAAGCTTTTGTGCAGTTATTACAAGTCGATTGCCGAGGTGTGCCGTCGATTAAAAATCAATCGCCCTCAGTTTAATCGCTATTTAGCCGGTGCCAGTAAACCTTCGGCCAACACCATGCTGCGTATTTGCGATTTTTTTGGGGTTGAGGAGTACGAGATCCTTCTGCCGCACGATCAATTCCAGCGCTTAATTCAGGTAAGGCCACGCACCCCAAGTGCCCAAACGCCCACCTTACCAGAATATGATCACATCAAAAAGCTGCGCCAACTCACCGGTAACGAGCTGGATAAGTACCTTGGGTATTACTTTGAGTATTACCAATCGATGGCATGTCCCGGCAAAATCCTACGAACCTTGATCTGCATCGAGCGCCAAGGGGATGCGGTGTACTATCAGCGCACCGAGCGCCTGCGCGAATTTCCCAGCGAGAAGGCGTACCACGGTATCTATCTTGGGTCGGTTAATTTCCTGACGGATCGGATCTTTATGGTCGATTACGAATCCCTAACCGGCAACGAAATGACCCAAACGATTCTGTATCCCTCCTTCAAAAATCGAGTATCGCGCTTAACGGGCCTAAAATTGGGGGTCTCTGGCAGTGGCGAGCGCATGCCGTGTTGTGCACGTGTGGTGTATGAATATCTGGGGGCTTCTGTCGATAAGCAGCGCGCTTTAGCGCTGTGCGGTTTGTATGATCAAGACTCGGACGAGATTGACCAATCCACAAAAGTGGCCATCCGCAATCAGATCGACCCCAGTGATTGGCATTTTCGAGCGCGTTTAGGATAGGAAAGCGGCCGACCTGTGATCGACCGCGAGCGGGTTCGTTACGCTTTAGCGGCTGCGGTTAAGCGCATCGCTGAGTCAGCGGCATTAGCTAGCTCTTTGCCCTTAATCACGAAGTGACGGCTAAAGTACTCTTTGTGCTCATCGTGTTCGTGGAAGTTATGCGGCGTGAGTACCGCAGTCAGCACCGGCACTTCGGTTTCTAGCTGGACTTGCATCAAGCCATTACACACCGCTTGCGCGACAAAATCGTGGCGGTAGATACCCCCATCGACGACTAATGCGCTGCAGGCAATCGCATCGTAGCGACCCGTTTTGGCCAGCAACTTAGCTTGCAGTGGGATTTCATAGGCGCCTGGCACCGGAATCACTTCGATTTTGTCGTAGTCATATCCACGCTCAACCAGCTCGGCACGAAAGCCTTCTAAGCAGTTTAAGACGATGTCGGTGTGCCATGAGGCATGTAAAAACGCGATGCGTTTAGAACGAACGGTAAATTCAACTTGGCTCTGATTCATGAGAGTTCCTGTAAATACTCAGATTGTCATGAGATCAGGGCGAACGGGCAGGCGTACGCGATGTGAGTCCTTACTACGCGGCTAAGCGTTGTAATAGAACACATCCTTGATAAGCCTGTCACGCTCTCTATCATCCGGACTATGACCGTCGGCTTCGGAATTTCACCGAATCTGCTGACCCTTACCACGTGTATGTGGCAAGGCGCTCGCGGGCTATCACCGCCGGTGGGGAATTTCACCCCGCCCCGAGAACGATGTCGATTCAATCGACACCGTCCAATATAGTGAGTGGCGAGGGGCGAGTAAAGGTACTTATTGGTCCAGAAACGGCATAAAACTGTTCATTTACAACGTTTGAGGTTTTCTCGCTAGTGATGCAGCTGTTCACTTAGAAATATTATTTTCGTTCACTCTTTCAGAGTCGGCCGTAGGGTTTTGCAAAAACAGAAACTCTCCGTTATTCATTTTCGGCCCGAACATTCCAAGATAGGGGAACACACTTGAGCGGGTGTTATAGACCACAAGAATGACACCAACAGGAATGATCAAGCCGACGATTGCAATGGGGTCGCTGCCAAGTGCAGGTAAGGTCTGAAGGATACCTAAACCGGTTAGCAGCATAATAGAGTTATACATTGGGCCTATATCAGCCCAAACACCCCACAGCATTACACTTGCAAACAAGGCAATAAAGCCCATAAAGAATACAGGCGAGATATCATGCTCAACGGCCATCTCCCAAGAGATCCACAACCCAATGAGAAGTTGGGCAACTAAGATAGCCAACACCAAGTTCACTTTACCCGCGTGTTCTTGACGAAGCTTAGGGTCGCAAAATTGTGAGATAAAAATTGCTGCCTTTTTCGCTGGGACATCCTTGTCGATTAAAGAGTGATAGATGTCGGGTTTGGATACACCAGCGGCGTGCTGATCACGAATGTAGGATTTTATGTCAGAATTGTTCATTTACAGTCCTTGTTAATGTTATGCCGACCGTCCTGGTCGGATTGCATGTGCTTTATGGGCGAATGTCAGCGTTAAATCGATTGCCTTTTTCTTTTTGGTAAATGTGATAAACAGACTCTAGCGTCTCTTTAGAGTCCAAATCTAGCTCTGCAGACTTGATGGCTATCATAGAAGATAATTAAAAGAAATCCTCACCTGAATCGTTTTTCAAATATGGGTTGGCACCTTTTTCATATAAAAAATTCATGGCGCCGGTATTTAGTGACATTAATGCCAGCATAATGGCAGAATTCCCACGGATATCTTGGTGGTTGATATCTGCGCCTGATGTTATCAATGCTTTCAAACAATCTAAGTTTTCTTGTTTATTTGATACTGCTATGTAGATAGCAGACCAGTCGTCAACAACCAGCTTAGAGCCATTGTTGATTAACAATTTTACTTTTTTAGGGTTACAAGGCGTTTCATATAAAGCGACGCCCAATGGAGGTAAGCCAGATAAAATCTCTTTATTTGTGTCTAGGCCCTTATCAATCAGTTTCTGGATATCATCTAAAGATCCATATTGAATAATGGCGAACTCAAGCGGTAAATCAGTACCGTCAATAGCATATAGAGGTGTTTTATCAGGTGAGTAGGTTTTTATATCCTTTGAAAAATCATAAATTGCTTCCGAAAACGATGGTGTAGAAAATAAAATGCAGCATATGATTGAAAGGAGAGAGAAGGGCTTCATTGTCTGCCTTTTCCTTTTAAAAGTTCAAAAACATTATGAAATTCACATTTTTCTTGACTAGCTATTGTAATTAAAACGCCAGCATAGTCTTTTGCTGATAGCATGTTTTTTGCTTTAAGAAAGAAATCAATATCACTATTGTTTCTGAAACAGTTTTTTATGTTTGTGTCTAATATTGCTAACAGAAAACCTTCATTCGCATTTTTGTCCAGAAGCGCGATGGCCGGGCACAATTAGTGCTCCTGATGCTTTTGACAATGAAGCTCTAATAAATGGACGTCCATACTTATTTTCTCTTATAAGAAAATAGCCATCTTGTTGAATTCCGAGAGATATACCATGTTCGGCTTTTAAGTACTCGCAAGCTAGTGTACCTGCAGTTCTGCCCATGGATTCATTAATCATTTGGTTAATTTCTTGATCTGTGCATACGCTCGTTGACACCTAAAGCTCCTTTTTAGATGGTGATTAGTGCTAAGGATGATACCGATAGAGGGGCTTTTATCAAGAGTGTCAAATTGGCTACAACGTTTCACCCAACTCCAATGAAAACGGCAGCGATATCACCTTTTGATCAACGGTTTCGCCTTTTAGGCGTTTAAGGAGCTGTTCGGCCGCTTGTTGGCCCATCTGTTCTCGCGGGGTGATGACGGTGGCGAGTCTTGGCACCATGGCTTGGGAGATATCATGACCATGGAAACCTGCGATGGCGATCTGATCGGGGATCGAGATCCCTTTGCGTTGGCAGGCGTAAAGTGCACCGATGGCAAGGTCATCGTTGGTGCAAAAGATGCCATCCATGTTGGGCCACTCGTTCAGTGCTTGGTCCAGCAAGGTTGCGCCGCGCGAGAAGGAGGACCCCGCTTCGGTTTGTACGCTGTGGGGTTCTAGATCGTGCGCGTGCATCGCTTTCTCGTAGCCGCGAATTTTTAGGCGGGTGCGCAAATCCATACGGGCCGCAAAATAGACGATATGTCGACGGTCACGCTTGATCATAAGGTCGGTCATGGCAAAGGCGGCGGCTTCGTTATCAAAACCGATGGCTTGCTCCATGGCGGGGGTCACGCTGTCCATCATCTCAACCACGGGGATACCTGCGGTTTTAATCATTTTACGGACGCGTTCGGTGTGGACACTTTCAGAGAGGATCAAACCATCGACGTTATAGCCCAACAAAGTCGCAATGCGGGCTTCTTCGGCGCTTTGGCTGTAGCCATAGTGAGCCAGCATGGTTTGGTAACCCGCGTCCTCTGTGACGGATTCAATCCCACGAATCACTTCGGCAAACACTTGGTTGGTCAACGAAGGGACCAACACACCAATCGCATAACTTTTCGATTTGGAGAGGATGTCCGGCACCCGATTTGGGATGTAACCAAGCTCATCCAATGCCGCTTGGATGCGCTCGTGCAGCGATTCCGATACCTGCTCGGGATTTTTCAGATAGCGGCTGACCGTCATCTTGGTGATGCCGACCTGGTCTGCTACATCCTGAAGTGTGGGGCGCTTGCCTTTACTGGTCATAAGTCATTGATCTGATTCAGTAGCGATAACATAGCACACTTGCCACCTAGGCCGAGAGTGCCTTGATGATAGCCTCGACAATGGCCTCTTTAGATTGGCGTATATCGATGTGGATCGCTTCGGTGGAATCGGGTTCGATCAAATCGCGGAATTGACTTTCGAGCATGCTTTTCCCGGCAAAGAAGTGGCCCTCACGCGCTTGGTGGCGCGACCAATTCGTTTCTATATCGCCCTTCAGATAGACGATGGTGGCGTCATTGCCGTCGGTCAATTGGCGACGATAGTGGGGTTTTAACCCTGAGCAGGCCACCACGGCGCGCGCTTCCTGATTGAGCAAGCGGTTGAGAGTGGCCAGCCATTCAGCGCGGTCTTCATCGTTAAGCGGTCTGCCTTGGCTCATCTTGGTAACGTTTTCGATGGGGTGAAAATCATCCCCATCGAAAAAGCGCAGTCCAAGTTGCTCGGCTAAGCGGGCACCAATCGAGGACTTCCCGCAACCGGAAACGCCCATCACGATGATTTTATTGGGAGTTGGCATCGGCATCTCCTATTTCCACCAAAGCGCCAGTTCTGGGAAGAAGATCACCAACGCCAGCGCCAGAATCTGCAACCCAATGAACGGAGTGAGTGCCGAGAAAATCTCGCCAAGTGAGATCTCTTTTGGCGCGACCGACTTCAAGTAAAACGCGGCTGGACCAAACGGCGGTGATAGGAGTGACACCTGCATATTGAGGCAGAACACCACACCAAACCAAATAGGATCAAGGCCAAGCCCTGTGATGATCGGCACAAAGATCGGCATGGTTAACAGCACAATGGCCACCGTTAAACCCGGTAAGAACAGAGCCTTGGCGTAGTTGATGTTTCGGGCATCGTCCTTGGCGATCTCCTCGGCGCTTGGCAGTGGGGCCAGCGATGGATTTAAGTAGCAGCGAATTAGCACGTAGGCGGCGTAAAGCCCAGCCAAAATGGCGGCGGGTAAAAAGGCGGCTTTGAACAGATCACCAATCGAGACGCTCGCGGTCTACCGTAGATGATCAACACAATGCTGGGGGGCATCATGGTGCCGAGCGCACCGCCTGCACAGGTCGTACCGATCGCAAGTTTACGGTCTTACCCTAAGCGCAGCATCTGCGGCAGCGCCAAAATGCCGAGTAGGACGGTTTCACCACCAATCACGCCCGACATGGAGGCCAGAATCACCGCAACGATACCGTTAGGATCTCTTGAAGATCTTCTGGCAGCTTATCCCATTTCTTTTGACTGACCGAGATATCAATCAAAGGCAGCGAGTGGAAGCCCGGTTGCACAGGGTGGGGGGGCACATCGTTCATGCCGGCTTTTTGGGTGGTCGAGAAGACGGTGTAATCAGCCGCGTCGATGACGCCTTTACTGAGGCCTGTGAACACCTCTGAACCCGGTAAGTTAACTGGTGCAGCGCCTGCAGCGGCAAACACTTGCTGAACCAAGCCTTCGGGTGCACGCAGTTTTAAGCCTTTAAGGTCATCTACACCATCCAGCGGTACTTTAGAGACAAAGGACTCAACACCTGTGGTCGAGCCACCTATAAACTTAACGCCATAAGGGGCGTAGAGTTCGGTCATCAATTCGTAACCGCCGCCGTAATTGATAAATTGCAGCAATTGTTGGGTGCTGGACCAGGCCCCTACGGTGTTACCGATTAAGCCAAAGGCTGGGTCCTTACCCGAGAAGTAGCCCGTTGCGGTCTTGCTGAACTTGGTAGTTTTTATCACCCGCAGGGTCCGACGATTGGATTTTAAAGGTGAAATCGGCAGCGGTGGCGGACAGTGAAATCAGTCCCGTAACCGCGGCGGCCAAAGAAGCTTTAAGGAGCGTAGTTGGAAGTGCCATAGTCTCGTTATCCTGTCTTTATTGTTGTTCAGTGATGACTAAAAACCGATATGTTACCGGTAACAAATAAAAATGTTACCGGTAACTAGGTGCTTTGGCAATTCATTTGGTTAAAAAATAGCTAACGGAAGAAAACGCAAAAGCCAGATGCGATGATCTGGCTTTTGGCGGGTGACAGGGATGTCAGGGCTTACCAGAATAGGTAAGCGAACCCTGTGATCACAACAATGCAGAGGATGTTCAATACCATACCAACCCGCATCATCTCGCTCTGCTTGATGTAACCTAGACCAAACACAATGGCGTTT
Source organism: Neptunomonas sp. ABH4_499 (assembly GCF_056160565.1). Classification (NCBI taxonomy): domain Bacteria; kingdom Pseudomonadati; phylum Pseudomonadota; class Gammaproteobacteria; order Oceanospirillales; family Oceanospirillaceae; genus Neptunomonas; species Neptunomonas sp. ABH4_499. The sequence continues at coordinate 23,103 of NZ_JBSWXK010000019.1, forward strand.
GGCGGAGTGGCCACAGGCAGCATAAATGCGCAGGACGCCGAAATGGCGATCACAACCGACAGCACGATTGGCGACAGCCCCATGCTTTCAGCAATGGCGGCAAACACCGGGATCAAGATAGCGGCGCTGGCGGTGTTACTGGCAAACTCGGTGAGGAACACCACAAAGGTGGTGATCGCAATCAGGGTCAAGAATAGCCCAGCGTGATCTAAAAAGAGGGAGAGCTCTTCGGCCAAAAACTGGCTTGCGCCTGTGGCTTTTAGGACGCCACTTAAACAGATACCGCCACCAAACAGGATCAAGACGCCCCAGTCGGTGTTCTTCTCGATCTCTTTCCAGCTGACCACACGACATGCACACAAGAGCACAATCGCAGAGACGGCGATGACGGTGTCTAGGCTGGCGATACCGCCCACCCAAACTTTGATTTTGCTGCTAAAGATCCAGCTAAAGACCACGAGCACAAAGATCAGCATCGTAAGAATACGGGATGTGGTCCACTCAAGAGGCTCATAGTCCGTGCTAAAGCGGGTGGAGAGATTAGGTTTTGTTAGAAAATACAAGGTGGCTACCGCCAGTGGCAGAAGGATCAAGGTCACAGGTAGGCCAAGCTTCATCCATCCGGCAAAATCGAGTCCTGCTTCGGCGGCGGCAATGGCGTTAGGTGGGCTACCCACCAAGGTTGCGATACCGCCGATGCTGGCACAGTAAGCGATACCCAGCAGAATAAATAAGAAGGTTGGGCGATCTTTTTCGCCATCCATCTTGTCCATGATACCCAGAACCAAAGGCAGCATCATCGCCGTTGTTGCGGTGTTACTGATCCACATTGAAAGACCCGCGGTGACCGCAAACAGCATCAAGACAGCAACGCTCATGCGCCCCTTTGCCAACGAAACGACCTTACCGGCAATGGCTTTATCCAACTGCTGAACGTGCAGTGCAGCCGCCAACGCAAAGCCGCCTAAAAAGAGAAAGATAATGGGGTTAGCAAAGCTGGCTAGGGCGGCCTTTGTATCGTAAACGCCCGTCACAATGGCTAACAGTGGCACAATCAGGGCGGTGACGCTGACGTGCACGGCTTCGGTCAGCCACAAAATGGCAGCAAAGATTAGGATGGATAAGCCCGTTACAACATTGGCTTCAAACGGCAAGGTGTTCATCAAAATGGCAAACAAAACGATGTCTGCCACAAGAATCACAGGATTCCTGAGGTTAAGGGTCATTGGTTTCGTTCCGGCTCACAAAAGGTAGGCAGTGTAATGGAAATAACACATACAAATTGTGGATTTAGGACAACAAAACAGGAAATGAGTTTTGCCCACAGGCCCTTTGGGCGTACACCTTTAGTCGAAGTACGCCCATAAATTTTATCGGCAGCTTGACGGTAAAAAAGTGCCATCAAGATCGGTTCTGTTGATCCCCACGGCACTCATCCCAGGGACCGGCGTATCAAACCCACATAGCCAGCTCATTGGGCTTTGTGGGCTGCCATCCACCACGGCAGGACGCATGGTCAGAATTTTCCCCTTCATGGGTGCTGGGGACTTAAACCCAAAGGTGACATGAATGGCGCCGCCCTCGACTTCTACCGAGGATATGTAGTTGGAGATCAACTTATCCTGCGGGGGCAGTCCGGCTTCTTCGTTGTTGAGGGGGAAGGCCATTTGGTCTTTGTAGAACTCCTCGATGGGTTTTTGGGCGGATTGGGCCATCGAGAAAGCGTCTACAACACGCGTTCTGTTCACATAGTTGGTGTACTGAGGCAGGGCCATAGAGGCCAAAATACCAATGATTGAGACAACAACCATTAACTCAACCAAGGTAAATCCTTTTTGCTTGATCATAGAATATTTCCGGTCATAAAAATGGGTGAGTAAACACTTACAAGAAAGAGCGCAATCGAGATCACAAGATAGATCCCCAGCGCCGCAGCCATCCAGCGCATCTGCTGCTCGCAGCGATAATTCAGGGTCTGCGTTTCTAATAGAAGAATGTCGTTGATCTCTTCATGGATGGGGTAGCCATCTCGGTCGAGTGCGCAAAGGTGCTCGGTAATCCAGTTGTTGGTTTGACCTCGCGCCTCGGACGATAAAATCGGGTAATAGAGCAGATCCAACACATGCCGATAGTGGCGACGGATGGATGGAAACAACAGGGTGCGAAAGACCCAAGAGCGAGAGGCCTCCAGCTCGAAGCGTTGAAGCTTTCGAAGCGTATAAGCGATCCAAAAAGCGAGCAGTAAATACGCGAAGATAAACATGGACAGTGATGGCGTCAGCACTCGATATACGGCGTAGTCGGATGCGTTCCAATCCTCTTCAAGTAGCATCAGCATCATGGACTCAACTTGCGGTTGAACCTTGGCTTGATAAATCGCCAGAGTCACAAAAAATACAAAGCTGACGTACGCCATATACAGAAAGGCGCGCTTAAACTGTGTGCTTTCTTGAAGACTTCGATAGAGTGGTAGCTGGCTGTAGAGTCCTGCGGCTGTGATGCGCTCCCTAGGGGATAATTGAGTCAGGCGCTCGTACAAGGTGTACGCCAACCGAGACGGCGGCTCACTGTGGCCCAAGTGAGGGTTGATCTTTGGGTGTGCTGAATTTTGGCCTTCCAAGGCTTTATATTGACGGCACACACTGCGGAACTGAATCCAGTTCATACGTGTCATCCTAATTACATCCATGTGGTGCACCGTAGCTTAAAAGAGGGAGAAACCCAGCGCAAGCCATTAAAAATACACAGTGTATGCTAAAGATTTCTCGAAACTGAACGATGTATTAATGCGCGATGCGCTCGTTCGGCGTATTTATCCATCTGTGCTTGTCACTAAGGAGTGGTTTTGAAAACCCTGAGTTACTTGGTTGTTGATGATAACCTGTCGATTCGCAATCTGGTCAGCGCGACCTTAACCAATAAAGTGGGTGCGAAACACGTTCAAACCGCTGGTAACGGTGCTCAAGCCTTAAAAATCATCCAACAAGAGAAGATTGATATCGTGATCTCCGATTGGGAGATGCCCGTCATGGATGGTAAAGAGCTGCTTAAGGAGTTACGCACCAGCGAGAAATTTAAGCACTTGCCGTTCATCATGATGACGACCAAAGGCGGGAAAGAGTCGGTGGTCGAGGCGATCCAAAGCGGTGTTACCCATTACATGGTAAAACCCTTCTCGGTCGAGAAGCTCGAAGATACGATCCGAAAATCGTGGAACAGTGCAACCCAACGTCGCTCCGCGCGGGTATCCAACTTGCCTGATCACCAAGTGGTGGTGCAGATGGACGAGCAGTTTGTGTCCGGGCAGATTGGCGATATCAGTATGTCGGGTACGATGTTAGAGTTGCCGTTTGACCCTGTGCTTCATCTGTTTAAAGAGGGCAAGTTGCTGATCAATGTCGTCATGAGCGCTCATGAGTCGATCCGCATCACAGGCCTTGTTGGGCATATCATTCGGATGGATACGGATATCGATTGCCTCAAGGACAAGAGTCGCTGCCGCGTCGCCATCCACTTTGATGAGGATGCCAATCGCGGCCGCGCCGACCGTATGCTCGGTATCTTGATGAATAAGCTGATGGCCGCGATGCCTGATAAGGTGGGCTAAAGCGCCGACGCTTCCTTTTGGTCGTCTTGCATCAAGCCTTTGAAAGTGTAGATATTGATCTCGCCTTCAATCCATCTTTTTTCGCAGACGCCGTTTTCGTGCATCTGTTCTAAATACTTGCGCGCATCTTCGATCGAGAAGTGCCCGGTGGTGGCCAGTTCCGACGGGGTGATCTGTCCCCCTTTGCTGGCGGCAAAGCTCAGTATCTGACCATCGCGGATGGCCGCTTTAGAGCGCTTATCGCCGCCACTTTTAGTCATACCTTTAAACAAGGCATATGTGCACAACATTACGATGGCACCGATGACGATACCGACTATCAACGTAACTTCGCTTTCCCCTTTTTGAACCTCACTGTAGCCATAGATGATGATAAAAAACGACCCTAGGCACAGCATCGAAAAGAACAGAAATAGTAAAAACTTTAAAAATCGCACAAGTACATCCTGTATTAATGGCGGTTTATAAAAGGCGGGAAGGGGTGAGTTGCTTACTCACGTCATTAAGGCCAGCAATCGCTGGCCTTGGGGTCCATCCCAAACAGGGTTGGGATTTTAGTATGCCTGTGGCGACGATACAATTTTAGTATTCGATCACCACATCGCCTTTGGGCGTTGAGCAGCAGGAGAGTACATAACCTTCGGCCACATCCTCTTCGGTGATGCCGCCGTTATCAGACATCTCAACCTCACCTTGGACGACTTTTACTTTACAGGTACCGCAAATCCCCATACCGCAGGCTTTTGGGATGTGGAGCCCAAGTTTCGCTGCAGCAGCATGTACGGTTTCGCCAGGGGCGATCTGCACGGCTTGATCGGTTTCTGAGAACATCACATTCAGAAGCTCGCCTTCGGAGATAGCTTCGATATCTTCCTGAGCTTGCTCTGCCGATTGAACCGCTTCTTCCTCCACCGCATCCGGCGTCGCGCCAAAGGACTCCTCATGGTAGCGGGCCATATCGTAGCCGGCGTCTTCCAGCATACGTTTGACGGCTTTCATGTAAGGGGTTGGGCCACAGCAGAACACCTCTCGCTCCATAAAATCGGGCGCGATGATGTTGAGCATATGGATGTTCAGAAACCCTCGATAGCCATCCCATGGCTGGCCAGACTCAAAGCGTTCGCAAATGGTATGGACTTGGAAATTCTCGATACGGGCCGACATGGTTTCCAGCTCGCGGCGATAGATGATATCGCGAGGCGTGCGAGCGCTGTGCACAAAAACGGTATCCACATTGGCATTGGTGTCGTAAGCCCATCGAGCCATCGACATCACGGGTGTGATGCCTACGCCGCCGGATAAAAATAGGACTTTCTCGGCGGGGAAATCGATGCTGTTGAACTGCCCAACTGGCCCGTGCACGGCTAAATCCTGCCCTTCGATTAGGTTGTCGTGCAAAAAGTTAGACACCAAACCACCGGGTACCCGTTTCACGGTGATGGAAAAGCTGTACGGCACCGAAGGGGAGCTTGAGATGGTATAGGATCGGAACACCGGTTCGCCTTCGATTTCCAATTCCAGTGTCACAAACTGACCGGGTTTAAAGAAAAACATCACAGGCTGTTCTGCCATAAAGCAGAAGGTTTTAACGTCCCATGTTTCGTTGATTACTTTAACGCAACGCACCACATGACGGCCGTTGGTCCAGACTTGTGTGGTTACCGGAACAAACGTATCGGTATTCACTGGATTGATGGCAGGTTCGGTCATCTTTAAGGCTCTCGACAGCTGGTTATTCTTCCCCGGCCTGTGTGGTGAGTGGCATCGGGCTGTTTCGGCCATTTTGATCGTAAATCGTGAGTGGATTTACTCATAAACGACACGAAATGTCCTATCTCAACTGCGCCAGATCAAAACCTTAAAAACAGCGTCTGTTTCAGCATGTTTCGTGTCGTGAACAGGACAATTTAACAAGGGTGCAAAGAGCACTATTTGCGAATCCACAAACCCATACAGAGGGCAGGGCTTCCTGAGCTGATCTGAAGTGGTTGTGCGGTGTGTTGCCGAGCGCACATGAGCGAGCCATCAAGCGTAGCGGCACGTCGTTAAATCTTACAATTTAGGAGTGTGGCCTAATGAGCCAGATCGATTTGCTGAACACGACATGTTCGACCGTGAGTGAAGCCAAAGCCGAAATGAAGCGTTTGCTGACCGAACGCGACGCCGATTATTCGCTGTCACGAGCGCTCTACAATGACCCGATGCTGTTCCGTTTGGATATGGAAGAGGTCTACCAAAAAGAGTGGCTGTTTGTGGGTATGACCAGCGAAATCCCGAAAAAAGGCGACTACTTTACGTTAGAAGTTGGCCAAAACCCGGTGCTGGTGGTGCGCGATGCGGACGGTTCGGTTAATGCGTTCCACAACACCTGTCGCCACCGCGGTTCTCGCATCTGCACGGCACACCGTGGCAAGGTGGCGAACCTGGTGTGTCCTTATCACCAATGGACGTACGACCTAAAAGGTAATTTGCTGTTTGCCGGTACCGAAATGGGCGATGGTTTCGATCAAAAAGCCCATGGTCTTAACAAAGCGCATTGTCGTACCGCCGGTGGCTTTATCTTTGTGTGCTTGGCAAAAGAGATACCCGAAGGGGACTTTGAAGCCTTTTTGGCGACTCTGCACGAGTACATGGAGCCATACGATGTAGAAAACACCAAACTGGCGGTGGAATCGAACATTGTGGAGCAAGCCAACTGGAAACTGGTGCTGGAAAACAACCGCGAGTGTTATCACTGTGCGGGCAGCCATCCTGAACTTCTGAACACCCTGCTGGAATGGGATGACACAAACGATCCACGTGCAACGCCTGAGTTTTTAGAGCACTACAACGCCCAAGCAGCGGAATGGGATGCCGAGAACATCCCCCACGAGCACAAAAGCTTTGGTGTACGAAACCGCATTGTGCGGATGCCGCTGAAAAAGGGCACCGAGGTCATGACGTTGGATGGCAAAGCCGGATGCTCAAAATTGCTGGGACGGATCAAAAACCGTCAGTTGGGCTCAATGCGTATTTTGCACCTGCCTAACTCTTGGAACCACATGCAAAGTGATCACTTTATCGTGTTCCGTGTTCTGCCGATCTCGGCACAGGAAACCTTGGTGACCACCAAGTGGTTTGTCCACAAGGATGCGGTGGAAGGGGTTGATTACGACCCAGAGCGCCTGCGTAAAGTATGGGATGCCACCAATGATCAAGATCGAATCTTGGCCGAAGAGAACCAGCGCGGTATCAACTCCTTGGCGTACACACCTGGCCCATACTCGAAAACTTATGAGTTTGGTGTGATCAACTTCCTGGATTGGTACAGCGAAGCGGCACTGAAAAACCTGAAGTAGTGTACGCTGTCTAACGCGTATCTATAAGCCCGCCGTTGCGCGGGCTTTTTCGTGGGGCAAGCTAAGATCGACTCGAGATAGCTTTAGGTGAATGCCCAAAAAATTGACGAAAGGCGGCGCTAAAGTTAGATGGGTGTTCGTATCCAACGGCATAAGCTGCTTGTGCTACGTGGTAGCCAGATTGAAGTAATTCCCATGCTTTTTGCATGCGCGCACTTAATAAAAACTGGTACGGGCTTTGGTCAAACAGTGCTTTAAAGCCATTGTGTAATTTCGTTTCACTGAGCCCTACTTGATGCGCAATAAAAGCGACGCTTAAGCGCTGCTCCATGTTTGCCAGCATGAAGGTTTTGGCTTTATGAAGCTTCTCTTCATCCAATTTACCTGATGATCTTTCAGTATCGTTTGGAAGCAGAGCGAGTTGTTCGCTCAGTAATGTGAAGGTTAGGATGTGTTTCTCAAGAGGGCGCGCGTTTCGGGCCGATTTTGACAATAAAAGTAATCGGCGCACAAGATAATCGGTACTGGGTGTTGTTGGTCTATGGTCTTGCTTTAGAGGTCGTTTAAGAGCGTCAGCATTGGCCGAGAAAGGGATTTGGTAGTGCTCGAACAAGCGCCCATCGACAATGATACGCAACTGTTCCACACAATCGCCTGCTGAGTAAACGCGCTCGCCCACGCTGTTACCAAATGTGGTCATCGTGCTGTGATTTGGCTCAAATACAAACTGATCGGCATCGAAGGTTTGACCACGAAAGTATGATCGACCAGAAAGTCCAAAGGTTAAGCTGAGCGTACTGGTGTCCTTCTCCACGATGCTTTCTTCAATCAAGTCTTTTGAAGGCTGGTAATACGAGTAAGCCACATTCAGGCCAGGCTCTAGGGCGATACGATCGGTGTAGCATTGCCCAAATTCTGGTATTAAAGCGCGCCTTTGCCATCCGTCTTCTCGTGTCACATCGGCTTGATAATGATCCGCTTGTGTCCTTTGCTTCATGATGTGTCCTACTGCTGGCCTTTAAAACAGGAATAAATATGTTTTAAGGGGGAATGCATACAAAAAGAAATGATAATCACTATCAATAAAGAATAGCATTTTTACTTTCCTGGTAAAGACTCTTTGAGCAGTGGGGGCAAAGTAAAAATGACGCAAGGTATGTTTTCAAAAACGGGCCAGCTAACCGGGGTGGTCGTGTTGTGCGGTTTTCCGTTATTAGGCGTGGCGCAGCAGAGTAATGATGTGGTTATTTCGATGCCGGAAATAACCGTCACGGCTGACAAAAAACTTCGGTCGATCAGTGATGTGCCAGCCCATGTCAGTGCGCTGGATGCGGAACGTGTACAGCAAGAAGGGGTGAGTAGCCTTGCTCAGTTAGAAGGACGATTCGCTGGTCTGAGTTTTCAGCCGTTCGGTATGTCGGGGATTAACTCCCCAGTAATGCGAGGATTAACGGCCAATTTTAATGCGCTGTCCAGCTCTACTCTGTTACTGGTTGATGGCGTACCCACACTAACCGCACAAGGCTTTGACGCCAATCTTTTGGGTGTCGATCGGATTGAGCTGCTTCGAGGACCAAGAACGACGGTCTACGGTCAGAATGCCCAGACAGGCGTAATCACCGTTGAGAGCCATGACCTTGAAGGGGAAGATCGAACCCGTTTAGGCGTTGAGGTGGGTTCGCGAAACAAACGAGTTCTGCAGTTGGCTACGGCGCGATCTTTGATGGAGGATACGTTGCGCCTTAGTCTTACAGCGGAAAAGAAACGACAAGACGGCTTCATTGATAACACATCGGCTTCAGGGCATGAGGATGATCGTGATCGCCAAAGTATGTCTTTTGGGCTTCGCTGGCTTCCATCAGACGAGACTGACCTCACCCTGCGCTATCAAGATACGTCATACGATGACGGAGGCGCATTGTGGGGGGCTGTCAGCAGTGAGCGTGCGACAGTGGCCTCTGGGACGTCCAGTTGGAATCACTCTCGTGGCCAAACTTACTCTGCCAGTGTTGTTCACCAATTGAGTCCGAATACTGAGCTGCATTCCGTGACGGCCTACAATCGATTTCAAGATAAGGTTCAGCAAGACACGGATTTTCAGTTGCTTGATCTGACTCATATTGGACGTGATCATACACTACGAACCTTGTCGCAAGACCTCCGATTACAAGGGGATTTCGGTGCGACGGAATGGTTGCTTGGGGCTTATCTGGAAAAGCAGGATCATGATCTTCGTACCTATGCTAAAACGTATTTTGGCTCGTCCGACTTACAAGCGGATCTTAAGGGAGAAAACTATGCGCTATACACTCACTGGACGAGCGCTTTAGGTGATCAATCGCGCTTGATCTATGGCGTACGTTGGTCTCACAACACGCTTAATCTTACACCGCAAGGGAGCCATCAGCGTAGCCAAACATGGACGCATACATCGCCACAACTGACGTTTGAGCACGATCTAAACCCACATCACGTTATCTATGCCAGTTATGCCAATGGGGTTCGCTCTGGAGGTTTTAACACCCTATCTCCTGTGGTCGATTTTTCCGCATTTGATCCCGAAGAAAGTCGCAGTGTTGAACTGGGTTTGAAAGGCGAGTTTGAAGGCGCTGGCCTGCGATACAGTTTAAGCGCATATCACATGAGCATTGATGATATGCAGGTCATGCAGATGCCAACCATTGGGGTTATTTACCTAACAAACGCGGCTAAAGGTACCTCTAAAGGGGTGGAAGCATCCTTACAATACTACATCGATGCTCAATGGAGCACAGAGCTTGGTTTAGCCTGGAATGAAACGACGTTTGATGAGTTTCAAGATGGAAATAATGACTACAGCGGCAAGCGAAACCCGTTTGCCCCTAAGCTCAATGGTCATGCCGCTGTGCGTTACGAGGCCTTAAGCGGTTGGTCGGCATCGGCCAGTGTGGTGGCTAATAGCTCTATCTATCTTGACGCAGCAAATACATACGAACAGGCCGGTTATGCCATGGTGAATTTGGCAGCCCAATACCCTATTCGTGAGGGGCTTACGTTATCGGCGTACGCGAATAATGTTACCGATAAAGAATACGATGCTGTTGGCTATCAAAATGGTTATGTCACTGTGTACAGCCCGCCTCGGGAGTTCGGTCTGAAACTGGTATGGGATCTTTAATGATGGAGCACATGATCCCTTTAGTCCGACACGAACTGCAAGACGCTTGGAACTTGGCCGGCGCTGCTGTAAAAGCGAACGCTCTCAGTGTGGCCCTAGAGCGCCAACTCTTCGAATGGCTGACTCGACCTCGCTCATTGGTATTTATCTGTAATCAACTTAAGGTTAACCCGATGGCAGCCGAACCGTGGCTCGAGCTGCTGTGGAGTATGGGATATCTAAAGAAAACGCAGCATAACGAGTATGTCGTAAGCTCGATGACTGCAAAGTACCTTCTTATCGATGCCGAGCTCAGTTGTGCACAATCGGTGTGTTTTCGCTTAAACAACCTTAAGCATTTTAGCCAGCAATTTGACCAACTATTGGATGGAAAAGAGACGACCCGTGACCCCAAAAGTCTTTCTCAAGCATGGGCTCAGGCCGCTCGGGCGCAGATTTTGGAGGAGCAGCGTGCTGTCACTGTGCCCGCGTTCGAACGCCTGATGGACCGTCTAAGCGAGCGGTACATTGATGCGAGTGTCGCGATGCGATGGTTGGATATTGGAGCAGGCGCTGGTTTGATTTCGATCGCATCCATGCAGCGTTTTCCAAAGGCTTCAGGCGTGGTTTATGATCAGCCTCCGACTGCTGATGTTGCTCAAACGCACATCCGTACAGCGGGCCTGGATCATCGTTTGAGTGTGCAATCAGGAGATCTTAATACGGATTTTCCTGATGGAAAGTTTGATCTGGTGTGGTGCTCGTCGGTGATTCATTTTCTAGACGACTATCGCCGGTTTATAGAGCGCCTCTCTTTACATCTCTCATCTCATGGCATTGCTGTGCTTGTACATGCCGAGCAAAACGACTCCGTTTCTGAAAGCGAAAAAGTGCTGCCTTTTTATTCTCCAATGATGATGAAAGGAAACATCCTTCCTAAACGGAGTGAGCTGATGCTTGTTTTTCACCAAGCGGGCTTGGAATGCATTCACACTCAGCAACTTAATGATTTTCCAATGGCGCCTGTTTGGGTGCATGTGTGTCGGAGGATGGAATTATGAAAGCGCCTTATATGTTGCTGCATATGGTGCTGGGGTGGTGCAACCTGACGATCGCGGCAACGTCGATCTACATCTATTTGGGCATCCCTTTGATCATGCGTGAACACGGATGGAGCGGTACTGAAATTGGGCTATTTCAGGTCTCGGGTTTGCCTATCGTTCTTAAATTCTTATTAGCATCCCCTGTGGATAAGTTTCGGTTCCAACGCGCTAACTACCTAAAATGGGCTGGAATGCTTTGTGTGGCCTACATCCTGTGTTTGTTCGCCTTTGCTTGGGTGGCTGAACAGGTCTCTTTTCAAGCTCTTTTTGCAATTGCTTTGTTGATGACCTTGGTCAGTACTTGGCTGGATGTACCCGTGAATGCGTTTGTAATAAAACGCCTGCCTGAATCTGAACGGACGAAAGCCGGGGGGATTAGATCGTCAGCTACGGCACTTGCATCTGTTTTAGGGGGCGGGCTGATGTTATTGCTATACGCTCAATGGGGCTGGGCTTGGCCGTTTATCGCGTTTGCTGCCATGACTCTAATGGGCGTTGCAGTCATGTTATGGGCTTATTGGTATTTTCCGGCCGATTTCGACCTTGAGGCTAAGCCGGTTACTACCTCGTTAGTATCCATGTGGGTAAGTTATTTCAAACGCTCAAATATGCTGTGGTGGAACCTAATATTGATGCTGCATTTTCCTTTTGTTGGTGCAGCATGGTTATATCTAAAACCCACTTTGCTGGAGCTAGGTGTAGGAATGTCGGATATCGCTTGGCTTTCTGCTTGGGCTGGCGTAACCGCTTCCCTTGCTAGTTTTATGTACGCTCAAAGTACACACAGGCTTCCACCTTATAAAGCGTTGCCGCTCTTCTCGGTTTTGAATGTGCTAGCACTGTGGGTTATGTACAACGCGACTCAATGGGCATGGAGTGACTGGCAGTTGATAGCTGCTGTGCTTCTGGTGGCGGTTGCACTGGGGTTGTCTTCTGGTGTGCTGTTTGGTTTGGTCATGCGTTATTGCCGAGTCGATTTATCAGCTAATGATTACGGTGTGCAAACAAGTTTGTTTTCACTGTCGCGCATACTGGTGCCTATATCGGCAGGCGTTCTGTTGGATAAGGTAGGCTTTGCTGGCATGTACTTCGTGTTGACCTGCTGTGCACTGCTGGTTGCGCTTGTATGCATCGCCAGTGTGTTTAAAGGAGGGTTTGAAACGTTGGAGTCGGCCAATTAAAAGCGTTGCTCGTTACTAAATGAGTTAAGGCTGCGTTGCAGGCTTTTGTAACCACCGTGCGCGTGTCACACTAGCGTTTTCTTGCACGGATACGCCCTCTATTGAAGCGTTTCGGGCGTATATCGTGGGTTGGTTACGTTCTAACGCGACTCCGATTCAGCTGTGGGGCGGTCACACGCTAAGGGGGCTTGGTTATGTGTTGGTGGGTACGGTGATTGATGCGCTTGCCGCCGTGCAGCTGGCCAAACGTGATGGTCGTCAGCCTTCGACGGCGTTTGTTGAAAAGCTCTACACCGAGTTCAATGCGCTGAAAACCAGTTTCACCCAAGTGGTGTTTGCGCAGGTGCGCATTGCGGCCATTAATGCGGTTCTGACAGGCGTGTTTTTACTCGGGATTATGCCGTTGATCGATCTTACATCGCAGGGGATGGATTGAGTAATCCTTTCCATTGGGTCAGATAGGCTCTTACCTCGGGCAATACTAGGGGGGCTTTCTGATCGAGTTCATTCATCAGGTCGTTTAACGCAGCTTTTTGCGTGGGGTGGCCGCTTAGGTAATCGGCTATGCGTTGATCGTCGTCTTGAAACAGAACATCGGATTCGATGTGACTCTCTTTGAAGGCGTTGCGCAGGTCTTCCATATCGACCAGATCAGCAATCATCATGGTAACTCTCCTTTGAGTGGTTAAGCACAACAATAAGAGCGACCTTGTGATCGCTCTTACCGGTCTGACAGAACCTCGGCTGAAAAGTGCCGGTTGATCAGTGACGATGCACTTCTTGCTGAAGACCTCGATACAAGCTTAGACACATCACCACCAAGACCACCGTAAAGGGTAGGCCGGTTGTAATGGCGCCAGCTTGCAGAGCGGTTAAGGCCTCGGAGCCGCCGCCCACCAACAAGGTACCTGCAATGATGCCCACCAGTGTGGCCCAAAAGAGGCGCTGTAGCATCGGTGCATCGGTTTTACCGCCAGCAGTGATGCTATCAATCACCAAAGAGCCTGAATCAGCGGAGGTGATAAAGAACACCATCACCAAAACAATGCCGATGAAGGACAACAGCTGAGTCAGCGGTAAGTTATCAAACATCTGGAACATCGCCAGTGATACATCACCAATGCCGTTGGCCAGCTCGCCAATGCCTTGGGTTGCTTGATCCATCGCGGTGCCGCCCATTACGCCCATCCAGAACACGGTGACCAGTGTCGGGACCAGCAAGACAGCAATCACAAATTCGCGTACGGTTCTGCCACGAGAAACACGTGCGATAAACGTGCCAACGAACGGTGACCAGCTTACCCACCATGCCCAGTAGAAGACCGTCCAGCCGTGGAACCAGGTGGTGTCTTCACGGCCGACCCAGTTAGAGAGCGGAATGATATCGGTAACGTATTGGGTCAGTACCGTCCCCATGGAGCCGAAAATCGCAAGCGTTGGACCAACCGCAATGATGATGGCGATCATGCACGCTGCCAGAATCATATTCACGTTACTGAGCAGCTTAACACCGCCATCCAAACCACGTGATACCGAGAACAGCGCAATGGCCGTCACGACAATAATCACCGCCAACTGAGTGCTGATCGTGTTGTCGATACCAAACAGGTAGTTAAGGCCGCCCGCCGCCTGTTGCGCACCCAGCCCTAACGAGGTTGCCAAACCAAAAATGGTCGCCAGTACCGCCAAAATGTCGATGAAATGCCCTAACACGCCCCATGTTTTTTCGCCCAACAGTGGGTAGAACGCAGAACGAATCGTTAGCGGTAAGCCTTTGTTATAAGAGAAAAACGCCAACGCCAAGCCAACGACCGCATAGATCGCCCAGGGGTGTAGACCCCAGTGGAACATGGTGGCGCCCAACGCCGCGTCAGCACCGGCCGGTGTGCGTGCTTCAGCATTCAGCGGTGTGCCGTACCAGTCGGTGTAGTACGCCACAGGTTCGGCCACACTCCAGAACATTAAGCCGATGCCCATGCCTGCGGCAAACAGCATCGAGAACCATGAAATGGTTGAGAACTCTGCGGTGGCTTTTGCCCCGCCTAAACGCACTTTGCCCACAGGCAGCACAATTAACGCGATACAAAACAGCACAAACAGGTTACAACCGATCATAAAGAGCCAGTCGAAGTGTTCAATCGACCAGCCACGGGCGCCGGTCAATGCGCTTTTTGCCCCTTCTGGGAAGAGTAGGGTGGCAACGATAAAGAGTAAGATCAGTCCGGCACTGGTGCCGAAGACGGGGTTGTGGATATCAAATCCTAAAATGCGGACATTGTCCTGACCGACCGTATAGTCGGTATCGTACGGGGAATCCGCAACAGGTGCGGAAGTGGTTTCACCAGACATCGTAGTTATCCTCAGAGCTTGTTTGATTGTGGGATCACGGCTTTTTTTATTGTTCAGAAAAGAGGAGCGTTCGGAGCGCGTGACCGGTGAGATCAACTCCATACTACTGGGACGGTAAGGATCAGATGTTCTGGGAGCGACCGGAAAGCAAGGAACGGCTAGTCAAAAGCGACATGGTTTTAAAAGGGCCGTTTTACCTGCGTCTTAAATGGAAAAAGAGGTTATAAAACCCCCTCCTGTACCAAACGATCCACTAAGGTGGTAGCCATTGCTTCGGGCGATTGATCTTTAATGATCTGACCGCCGCTGGATTGGGATTTGGCCGTGGCGGCCTTGAAGCGGTCAGCCGCTGTTTTGGCTTTCACCTTTTTCATCCGCTTTGGGCGCGGTTTCGCTTCGGTGATCGTCCAGCTGGCGCGTTCTTGATCGGGCTGGGTGCTGATGGTTTCAAGTACAAAGCCTGTTCGCTGGCCAGGGCCAAACGCCGACTGACGTGGCGCTGGCGCGGCGCTGTCGATGGTTAGCACGCATGGTCGACGTACCTGCACCTTGCGGCGTTGTCCGCGAGGTAGGGCTTGCAGCACTTCGACGGTTTGATCGTCCATGGCCAAAATATCGGCCACGTTATTCACAATCGGATAGGCCAACTTCTGCGCCAAAAGATAAGGCAGTAAACCGGATGATTCGCCGGATTCGGCCCGTACGCCACACAGAATCAGATCCGCAGGGTGCTTTAATAGGTGCTGGGTTAGGGTGATCAGCGCATCGTCATCCGTCTTTTGCGTTAAGACGGTCAGTGATGACAACCCCATCCCTGCGTACTGGCGAAGCGCGGGCTCCTCGGTGCTGCCGGCGTGCAAAGGGGTCAGCTGAATGCGGGTTTTATTCGCTAAGGTCAGTGCCATCTCTAGAGCGCGGCTGTCTTGGTCAGCCCGACGACTGCGCGAAGAGGTCGGGTGAAGACCCGCCGAGAGCAAGGTAACCACGTGCGTGGTGCCCAAAGAGGATGGCGTAGGCTGAGTGAGTGCGTTCATGGCAAAACTCCTAAAGCGGCTTTAAGCCGCAACATCCGGTAGCGCAGGTTGACGTTCTGGGAAGCGCTTAGCCAACTCTTGATTGAGCGCATCGAGCAGCACTTGGCTTTCGATGATTAGGCTTAAGTCAGCGCGTTTCACCATATCGCAGCCTGCATCCGTGTTTACGGCGATCACGGTTCGGCATTGGCCAATCCCCTGCAGGTGCTGAATCGCACCGGAGATACCCACCGCCAGATACACATCGGCCGTTACCCAGGTGCCGGTTGCGCCGACTTGGCGGCTGCGTGGCATAAAGCCATCATCCACTGCCACACGACTTGCCCCTTCGGTGGCACCAAGTACCGCCGCAGCTGAGTGGAACTGATCCCAATCGGTGATGCCGTTGCCGCCTGCCAAAATGAACGGCGCTTCGGCCAACGGGATTGCGTTAGGGTCGACATCTACCGAACCTAGATCTTTGATCGAGGTGCTGGTGGCGTTGCTCTCATCCAAAAGGTGCTCAAGGTCGATCTCATCCAAGGCGAGACGGTGCGCTTCGTGGCGCGTTTCATCAATGGGGTCGTGGCATTCAGCACTTAACAGCAATAACCGCGGTGTTGTGCGTTGTGCATCTTGGGTTTGGCCGTTGATGCGGGCGATGATGTAATCCTCGCTCGCTTTCCACACCTGGGTGGCGGCACGCTCATTTAACGCTGCGCTCAAGCGACAGCCCAGATCGAACCCGCCCATCACACTGTCTGGGAACAGCCAGTGATAAGGGTGTAGATGACGCTCAATGGCTTGCAATGCAGACAGTCGAGCTTCTGGGGCAAACCCTTCGTAACGCTCGCTGTTCAGTTCGATCACACGGTCAGCGCCGGCCGTATCGAAGTGCGTTTCTTGGTGCTCACCAAAGGTCACCACCAAAACCGCCCCTGTGTTGCCTTCTTGAGCTTCAATCTGACGGGCCAAACCGTGTGCTTGGCCGATCACATCTTTATCGTGACTGCTTAGGAAACCGCCCGGAAGGTCCGGTACCACGGCAATGTAAAAGTCAGGAGACGCCACACTGTGCAGCGGCAGTTGCTCCTCTACCTGAGCCGACTTGCGATGGCCAGACCCTGTATCGGCGGCATTACCGGCTAAACGGTCGATCCGTTTAATACCATTTGGGCCAATAAAACCGACGGCGTGCGGGTTCTTGCGCAGCAGGCCGGTTGGGCCGCGGACTTCGGCTTGTGGCGCGGCGTAAACAGCGTGTTCTGGGTGTAGGCGGTTGCGTTTGATCCATTCAATCCGCGGGTCGCGGCGTAAAACATCACTCATGATTCTCTCCTACACCGCTTCGGCCGGTTCTTGAGCGGTACGGCGCTCGGTGGATTTCACAGCCGCTTGAATCTCGACAGGGGCGGTCTTAGCGGGTGTACCCTTTTGATGATGCGCGGGTTGAGGTGCGTTCTCGGATTCAATAAGGACCTCGGCAACCATCTCGGCGATGTCTTTTACTTCTGCGCGTGGCTCAACCACACCCTCTAGCATCGCGGTGCACTGCTGACAGCCAACAGCCACCAGTTCAGCCCCTGTTTCAGTGATCTCGGTCATACGCAAATCCGCAATACGACGCTCCCCTGGGATGTCCGTAATCGGTGCACCACCGCCGCCACCGCAGCAGCGAGAGCGAAATCCGGAGCGCTCCATCTCGGCCAACTGGATACCCATCGCACTCAGTAGCGCGCGTGGAGAGTCATATTCGCCGTTGTAGCGGCCCAAATAGCAAGGGTCGTGATAGGTAACTGTACCGGCTTTAAAGCGATCCAACGTGAGCTTACCTTGCTCAACCAGCTCGTTAATGAAGGTGGTGTGGTGAAGCACCTCAAATTGAGCGCTTGGATCAAGCTCTGAGTACTCGTTGCGTAAGCAGTGAAACGCGTGTGGGTCGGTGGTCACAATGCGCTTGAAGCGGTATTTTTTGAGTGTTTCGATGTTGTAGCGTGCCAAGGTTTGGAAAGTCGCTTCATCGCCTAAACGTCGCGCCACATCACCGCTGTCGCGCTCCTCGTTGCCGAGCACCGCAAAGTCCACATTCGCCGCTTTCAGCACTTTAACGAAAGCGCGCAAAATACGTTGGCTTCGCATGTCAAAAGCGCCGTCACTGACCCAGAAGAGCACATCCGCTTCTTTCACATCAGCAAAGAGGTTCAGGTTTTGATCCGCCGCCCAGTTCATCCGGTTACCTGGGTTCAGGCCGTTCGGGTTATCGGTGGCGATCAGGTTTTCAAGGACTTCAGCCCCTTTGTTCGGCGTATTACCTTTTTCCATGGTCAGGAAGCGGCGCATATCGACGATCGCATCAACGTGCTCGATCATCATCGGGCACTCTTCGACACACGCACGACAGGTTGTGCACGACCACAGGGTTTCGTCACTCAACACGCCATTAACGATCGGGTTGTGCGCGCCACCTTGAGCGTGACCCACTTCCTTACCTAGGTAAGGGCTGCCGGCGTATTTCGCATCACTACCGCCTGCGAATGACACCACCATATCTTGGATCAGTTTTTTCGGATTCAGTGGCTGACCCGCCGCAAACGCTGGGCACATCGCTTCACAGCGACCGCATTGCACACACGCATCAAACCCTAAAAGCTGATTCCATTTAAAATCGCTGGCCGTTTCGACGCCAAGCTTAGCCGCGGTTAAATCCAGTGCTTTTAAGCCGGTAGAGCGACCACCGCCAAAACGCTCTGGACGGCGGTGCCACGCCAAGTGTAAAGCACCCGCGAACGCGTGCTTCATCGGGCCTTCCCAGCCCATGCCGATCAGCATTTCACCCAGACCCCAAACGATACCGGCCATCAGTACAGCGGCCATAATCCAGCTGCCCATACTCTCTGGAAAGAGGTTCTCAGGCAGAAGATCGGTTGCAGGCAAGGTGATTAAAAAAAAGCTCACCGCAAAGGCGATCAAGCTTTTGGGCAGGCGCATCCAAGGGCCTTTGGATAGGCGGCTTGGCGGTTGAACACGGCGTAGGAAAACAAACACCGCACCCACACCCATCATCGCGGTGGAAGCCAACAGCGCCCAGCTTAAAAGTTGTGGCGCCACACCAAAACCATGCACTAAGATGATCAAAACCATCGACAGGACAAAGCCGCCGGCCGTTGCCACGTGGGTGTTGGACATCTTTTTATCGCGACCAACCACATGGTGAAGGTCCACCAAATAGCGGCGAGGCATACTCAGCAAACCGCCGATCAGATCGACCTTTGATGCCGTACCTTGGCGCCACAGCATCGCGCGGCGCAGCATCCCTACCGCCATGACGCCAAGCGCCACGAGCAACAGGATGGGTAAAACAGACTCCACGTTCATTAGGCGTCTCCTCTAGAACCGATCAAGGTCAGACTTACAGGTCTTTACACAGACGCAGTGCATCGTAGATCGCCGCATGCGTGTTACGTTGAGAGACGCAATCACCCAAGCGCCAGAGGATCATCCCATCGCCCGATTCGCTAAGCACCGGTTGAGCGGTAGCAGCAAACAGAGCTTCGTTGTCGATTTGGCCTTTGTTGCGGGAGTCTTCTTTGAGCGCGTAATAGAGGGCTTCGTTGGGACGAATGCCGTTTTCGACCACGATTTGATCGACCACGCGCTCTTCTTTCTGGCCGGTGTACTCGTTTTCAAGCACGGCCACCAGTTTGTCGCCCTCTTTGTAGACCTTTTCAAGGATCATATCGGAGGTCATGATCACTTCGCGCTCGTATAAGCTGCGGTAATAGGTCGGGAAGGTTGTACCGCCGATACCAACACCCGGTTTGATGTCGTCGGTAACCAGCTCCACCAACGAGCCTTTGCTGGCCAAGTAGTCGGCTGCCGACATACCTGAAAACTCACAAATGGTGTCGTAGATCAGTACGTTTTTACCCGGCTCAACCGTGCCGTTTAGGATATCCCATGTCGAGACCACTAAACCCTCTTCTGCGCCCCAATGTGGGTTTTGAGAGAGGAACGGTTTGCCGCCGGTGGCCAAGATACAGACATCGGGTTTTAGATCTTTGATCATATCGACGTTGGCTTCTGTGCCAAGGCGAAGATCCACACCTAAGCGTTCGATCTCCATCGCCAACCAACGGGTGATCCCCGCCATTTGGTCGCGCTGTGGTGCTTTGGCCGCAATCGAGATCTGACCACCCAGCTCCTCGGCTTTCTCGACCAAGGTCACATCGTGGCCACGCTCGGCCGCAACGCGCGCCGCTTCCATACCACCAGGACCACCACCAATGATCACTACCTTGCGTTTTGGCCCTTCGGTTTTCTCGATGATGTGCGGCATACCCATGTGCTCGCGCGAGGTTGCCGCGTTCTGGATACACAGCACATCCAACCCCATGTACTGGCGGTCGATGCAGTAGTTGGCCCCAACGCATTGGCGGATCTGATCCACTTGGTTCATTTTGATCTTAGCGATCAGATGTGGATCGGCGATGTGCGCGCGGGTCATCCCAACAAAGTCCACGTAACCGGCTTCCAAAATACGCTTGGCCTGGTTCGGGTCTTTGATGTTTTGGGCGTGAATCACAGGAACTGTCACCACTTCTTTGATGCCTGCAGCCAAGTGTAGGAAAGGCTCGGGTGGGTAGCTCATGTTCGGAATAACGTTGGCCAGCGTGTTGTGGGTATCACAACCGGAACCCACCACACCGAAGTAGTCGACCATGCCTGTGTCGTTGTAGTACTTGGCGATCTGTTTCATATCGTCGTGGTTAAGACCGTCTGGGTGGAACTCGTCACCCGTAATGCGCATACCCACAACAAAATCAGGCCCCACCGCTTCACGCACGGCTTTCAGGACTTCCATACCGAACTTCATGCGGCCTTCGAACGTACCACCCCATTCGTCGGTACGTTTGTTGACCCGCGGCGACCAGAACTGATCAATCATGTGCTGGTGGACGGCCGATAATTCAACACCATCAAGGCCACCCTCTTTGGCACGAACGGCGGCTTTGGCAAAGTCACCAATCACACGCCAGATCTCTTCCACCTCAATCGTTTTACAGGTTGCGCGGTGAACCGGCTCACGAATCCCAGAAGGGGACATCAAGCTTGGCCAGTTTTCACCATCCCAACGGGAGCGACGACCCATGTGGGTGATCTGAATCATGATCTTGCCACCGTGCTTATGCACAGCGTCAGCGAGGTTTTGGAAGTGCGGAATGATGCGGTCTGTGGATAAGTTAACCGAGCTCCACCAGCTCTGAGGACTGTCGATGGACACGACGCTAGAACCACCACAGATGCACAAGCCGCAGCCGCCTTTGGCTTTCTCTTCGTAGTATTTCACATAGCGGTCGGTCGTCATCCCGCCATCAGTGGCGTAGACCTCAGCGTGAGCGGTACTGACAACACGGTTACGGATGGTCAGCTTGTTGATGTTCAGCGGCTGAAAAAGGATATCAAAAGACATCGTAGTACCTCAGACGATAGGGCGGAGGTGGTCGCTGGGCATGTTGCTCAAATTTTCAACAATGCTTTATCCACAGCTCACGCACAGTTTCCTGTCATGTTATGAAGAGGTTTCTCCACAACGTTCCGAGTGCTTCTTTGTAGGCACCCTGGTGTTCGTGCAACGCTTTCAAAAAGCGAATAACTTGAGAGTGAGCATAGGGCGGGGGGCGTGTCGCCAGTGTTCTAAAAACGTCACTGGCCTAGTTTGGAGCGGTAAGGTGGAAAAGCACTATGTCGATGAATCAATGAAGTGCTCTAACCGAGTGTGTAACATACCAATGAGTTACACGGTTCATTGGCAAAAGGATAAGCCATGGGTTTCAAACATCTGACTCAATTGCTCTTTTGTATCAGCGGTTTATTAACCGCGCAGCTTGTATCAGCCAGCGAGGCTGGTCACCAGCGATTTAATCAAGCACTCACTCTGTTTTATAACGATCAGCTCGATGAGGCGGCGCATATCTTTCGCGAGGTTCAAGGCTGCTGTGACGGGCAAGCGAAGTATTACCTGGCCCGTACAATGCCGGACTCAAAGACCTCTGAATCGATCACGCTAATGTTTGAGGCCGCAAATATGGGGTCGTTTATGGCGATGCAAAGCCTCGCATCACGGTACAGAGATGGCAGGGGAGTAAAGGTTGATCTTTTAAAGGCGACGGATTTTGAGAGGGCTGCTCAGGAAGCACAGATCGCACAGTGGGGGAAAAGCGAGATGGTGGCTTATGATGAATCAGGTGAAGAGGTTGACCTTGCGCTGACCCTCAAGCAGAAAACCGATGATGGGGATGTAGCCGCCATGTACGGCTTAGCACGTTTAATGGATGCCGCTGGCGTCGAGGGAAAAGGTGTAGCTGATGCAGCCAAACTTTATGAGAAAGCCGCCATGTTAGGCCATCAAGAGTCACAATACATGATTGGCTATTTGTATTGCCGGGGCCTAGGCGTTCATCAAGATACGAATCAGGCTAACCAGTGGCTAGGCTTGTATCAGCTGGGGCTGGAATGCGAGTGATTGTGATTCCGCAAAGTATTAAAAAGGAGATCAATGGATCTCCTTTTATTCATACCCCTTAATTTACTTAGGGCTCACCTCAAAAATACCGTAGTCACAGCCTTCTTCGGCTTCGCATTGGGTTTGAACCGATACGGTTTTAACGCTAATGCCTTGGCTTTCGGCGATCTGGTCCATCGCACCTGCAAACCAACCTGTGAACATGTAGTCGATTTTGCGGTTTACCTTACCTTGTTGGTAGACAAAGCAGGAGTGATCCAAACGGATGCGCGCGGTGCCTTGTTCGATGTCCAGCTGTTCGATGGTAAAGAGGCCCCAACCGCGCTGAGATAAGCGTTTTAGGTAGTGCTCAAAAACCGCCGCACCTTCGATGCCGTGTTCGGCGGCTTCTTTTTCACACCAGTACCATGCCGATTTATAACCGGCTTTGTACAGAATATCGGCGTAAGCTTCAGCGCCCAGTGCCTCTTCAACAGCAACGTGGTTGTTGACGAAAAAGTGGCGTGGCACGTACAACATTGGCAATGCGTCGGAGGTCCAAACGCCGGTTTCATCGTCAACTTTAATCGGTAGTTCTGGGGCGTGGTATCCCATGGTGTTACTCCTAATTATTGTTCGTTCCATACGTCAGCTAAGACGCGCAGCCAGTTTTCACCCATGATTTTGCGCACCTGTGTTTCGGTGAATCCGTGGCGCAGTAGGGCTTCGGTTAAGTTCGGGAATTCGCCCAGTGTGCGGATGCCTTCTGGGTTGATGATCTTGCCAAAATTGGTCAGGCGGCGGGCGTAGCCCTTATCGTGTGTGAGCCATTCGAAAAACGGCTGGCCGTGGCCTTGGGTAAAGTCGGTACCGATGCCGATCTGATCTTCGCCCACCAAGTTGTAGATGTAGGCGATCGCTTCGACGTAATCATCAACGGTGGAGTCGATCCCTTTTTTCAGGAAGGGGGCAAACATGGTAACGCCCACAAAGCCGCCGTGGTCAGCGATGAATTTAAGCTCTTCATCGGATTTGTTGCGCGGGTGATCTTTCAAGCCGCTTGGCAAGCAGTGTGAGTAGCACACGGGCTTCTTAGAGGCCAAGATCACTTCTTCCGAGGTTTTTGAACCAACGTGAGATAGGTCGCACATGATGCCAACGCGGTTCATCTCTGCAACCACCTCGTGACCGAAACCGGACAGACCGCCATCGCGTTCGTAGCAGCCGGTGCCGACCAAGTTTTGCGTGTTGTAGCACATCTGCACAACGCCAACGCCTAGGTCTTTAAAGACTTGCACGTAACCCAGTTGATCTTCAAAAGCGTGGGCGTTTTGAAAACTCATTAGGATGCCGGTTTTACCCGCGGCTTTGGCATTTCGGATATCGGCGGTGGTTTTGACCTTGGTGACCAGATCACTGTTGGTTTCGATCAGTTGGTTCATTTCAACGATGTTATTCACCGTGTTCTGAAATCCTTCCCACACTGATACAGTGCAGCTGGCCGCCGTTAAGCCGCCTTTGCGCATATCTTCAAACAGTTCTCGATCCCATTTTGCGATCACCAAGCCATCCATAACAATGGCATCATCGTGCAGCTCTTTTGCGTTCATCACGTTACCCTGATTGTTCGTGACCCAGCCAATATGGCGGTTATCTTTGCAAGAGCATATTTCGCACGCCGAATAACGGGTGTTCTAAAAGCGTCATCGGCCTAGTTTTGAGCGCGTTTGACCTAAGAATGGGTACCCAATAGTATGCTGTGTCGATCAAACGTATTGATCAAAAGGCATATGAAAGTAAGGGAATGATGAAGCACTGAAAAAGCCCTGAGGTTAGGGCTTTCATAGATTAACCATGTGGTGGATTACTTCTTGATCCACCACCGATTATCTTTAAATTCCATGTCAACGTTTGCGTTTACCACCCAGTTGGTGAGTTCTGTACTACCAAACGCGCCTTCTGCCACATCGACGGTCACTTCAGGGTGCTCGGGTAATGGGCCTTGTTCGGCCAAAGCTTCGCTGATTTGATCCACAAAGTCCTTGCGATCTTCCTCAATGACCAGCGTTTTAGCGGTCGCAAAATCTTTCTCGGCTAGCGCTTGCCAAAATGCCGTCGCGACTGAGTGAGCGTCTTGATAATTAACCTCTGCCGCATTTACAGAAGACATCATCAACAGGGACGCAATGGTGAGCAGTGTTTTTTTAAAGTGCATACGATTCCTTTCGGGTGTTTTGATAGAAATGAGAGGTTATTAACCTATTTATCTATCAAGTTGTTTGCAAATTTCTGTACATAAAAACGATATGTGCCGCTTAGTTTAATGGCTTTTCATTCCAACCCTCCGCATTGCTGACGATAAAGCTCCGACTAAAACCGATTGTCCAGAGTACGCAGTGTTTTCAACTGGCGCATATTGCCTACAGAAATAAATATTATTAAAATAAAAATGATAATAATTCGTATTACATGAAATCCCTAAGAAGTTGAGACCTATCATGAAACCCAACCGTTTAACCCAGGCCATCGTGCTCAGTCTGATCGCGTCGCAGAACTCCTCGTTTGCTAACGATAACCAAGAGGCTGTGAGCCTTCCCTCCATTGAGGTAGAAGGTGTAAGTGCACGCAGTAGCGGCTCCTCCGAACAGGTTGGAGGATATTCGATCCAGAACAGTGGGGCGGCGACACGACTCGATTTAAGCGTTAAAGATACGCCTCAATCGGTCACTGTGTTAACGCGTGAGGTGTTGGATGATTTTGGTCTGGATACTCTAAATGATGCCTTAGATGCGACCCCGTCCGTTACCGTGGAACGAACCGAAACGGACAGGACTTACTACACATCGCGAGGCTTCGCGATTACCAACTTCCAAGTTGATAGTTTGTCCATGCCAACGGCGTTTGATTACCCTCTGATTCAAGGTGATGTGGACACGGCGGTGTACGATCGAATTGAAACCTTGAGAGGCGCAAATGGCCTCTTGACCGGTACAGGTAACCCGGCTGCGACCATCAACTATATTCGCAAACGGCCGACCGATGAGTTCCAAGGCTCGCTTAAAGCGTCGGTTGGATCGTGGGATAAGTACCGTGGTGAGCTGGATGCGTCCGGTAGCTTAAACGATAGCGGTACTCTTCGTGGACGTGTGGTGGCCGCTTACGAAGACAAAGACTCTTATTTGGATCGATATGAAAAGCAACGGGAAGTCTTCTACGGTGTCATGGATTATCAGATCAACGATAACAATGTATTAACGGTTGGGCACACGTATCAAAAGGACGATCCAACGGCCAACTTGTGGGGGGCTTTACCTCTGACGTACACCAACGGTGAAGCCATTGATTACCGCGTCGGCGACAGCACCGCGCAAGATTGGGGCTTTTGGACGACAGACACCAACAACACTTTTGTGGAGTTGAAATCTGAGTTTGGTAACGGTTGGCAATCCACGGCCCAGCTAACGCGCATCAAAACCACATCAGATGGCGAACTCAACTACTTATGGGGCTTTGTTGATCAACCAACAGATGGCATTGCGTACTTTGCCAATAAATACTATTCAGAAAAAACGAATTACGTCGCTGACGTTTTTGCCTCGGGTCCTTTTCAGCTTGCGGGTAAAGAACACGAGTTAGTCCTGGGCGCTCAGTGGGCGAAGTCCGATGAGGAAAACAAAGCCGGTAACAGCACCTATGCGCTGACAACTTTGACGGATACGCTTAATAACAACATTCCGCGTCCTGATTTTGGTGAGTTCAGTGATGCTGGTGATACGAATGCGAAGCAAAAAAGCGTGTATTCGGCTGCCAACTTTACGCTGACCGACAACCTAAACCTGATTGCTGGTGCGCGTTATATTGATTATGACATCCAAAGTACCGCTTACGGTGCCTCCAATACCGGTGAAGCCAATGAATGGATCCCATACCTTGGTACTGTGTATGCGTTAACCGACCGCTTAAATGCGTATGCTAGCTTTACCCAGATCTATCAGCCTCAAAGTAAGGTCGATAACCAGCTTCGTTTGTTGGAGCCGGCTCAAGGCCAAACTTTTGAAGTGGGTTTAAAGCAGGAACTCAATGACGGCAAAGCGATCGCGACGTTGGCGTTATTTAAAACGGAGCAAGATAACCTCGCCGAATCCGCCGGATATGTGGGCAGCACTCAGGTTTACTCAACCGTTGACGTACAAAGCAAAGGTATTGAATTGGATCTGATGGGAGAGGTTTATCCTGGCTTGAACGTCATTGGTGGTTATACCTATATCGATGTTGAAGACAAAGAGGGTGAACGTGCGGCACTCTATATTCCTAAACAAAGCTTTAAGCTGGGTACGACCTACCAATTGGCATCGGCGCCTAACTGGAAAATCGGTGCAAAAGTGAAGTGGCAAAGCGAGATCGAAAATTCAAACCCAAGTGCCAACCTGAAACAGGGCTCTTACGCCGTATGGGATGCGAATGCCATTTATAACATTACCCCGAACCTGACGGCTCAGTTAAACGTCTACAACATCTTTGATAAGCAGTATTACACGACCTACTACAACAGCGATGGTCAGTCTTATTACGCGGCGCCACGCAGCGTAGTTCTGTCGGCGAAATATAAATTCTAAATCGGTTTCGTCTTTAGCCAAAAAGGGTCTGTTGAATACAGGCCCTTTTTATTGGCATTTATTTGCTCTTCTGAATATAACGGATGTGAGCGCCGTTAAATCGGGGCTTTTTCGTGAAAGCGGCGCTGCTGACGGTAGCGGTAATTCAGTGCCAGCGCGACCACCACGCCCATGATTCCGATCTCTGTCCAAAGGGCCGCCGTCACGGCCGATAGGTAATCGTCGGTTTGTTTTAAGACTTGGTACATCACTGTACCCAGTAGGGCAGCACCTAAGCCAAACGCGGATTGCTGTACGGTGGTCAGCATCGCGCTGCCACTGCCGGCATCGGCGGCGGGTACTTCGGATAGGGAGATGCGGAAAAAGCTACTGACGATGAAAGCCTGACCAAAACCGATCAACACGGTTGGGATTAGTAAGGTGATCGGTTGTACATCGGGCCACGAGCTTTGAAAGCTCACGATTAGGTAGATCAACCCAGGGATCTGGATCGCGCAGCCCATCAACAGGGTATTCATAAACCCAAGTTTGGCTGTAACTTTGGCGCTGAGTAAAGAGCCAACAAAGTAACTGATCCCCATGCCAATAAAGGTGTTACCCGATTGCAACGCCACGTTCACGATGGAGAAATCGATGGTAGGCAAGGTTTGTACAGACAATAACAGGCATAACCCCAAAGGGCTTAACCGTGCGGATGGCTCGCTCATGATGATCTCGTTATGGGGCCTTTACATGCTTGGGGTAAATCAGGCCGTGATTAAACCCTCATCCTAACCAATATCGGGGCTGAAAAATCACCTGCAACAATGCGTTCGTGACTTCGAACGACAAGATCGATTCCTGGGTATAAAAAAGCCCGGTAAAGACCGGGCAACTGAGAGCTAACGGGTGAGCTTGCGTTGAATCAATGCGTGGTTAAAGCGACTGACCCATAAGAGGGCTCAAACTGAGCCTCTTGCAGAGCGTGTGTGGATAAAGAGTGTTTGATGACCAGACTGCTGACTTGGCGAGCTTCGCGCGCGGTGGCGATGTGTGTGACCACAGGGTTGGTCGCACTGCCCGCGCCGATGCGCTCTTCGCGCGGCGGAATGCCAATGTGCTCGCGATAGCATTTACTGAAGTGCGGCGTCGAGACAAAACCACACGCCGAGGCGATCTCGATGATCGACATGGACGTTTGTTTCAGCAACTGACGGGCGCGCAGCAAGCGCAGTTTTAAATAGTACTTAGACGGTGAGCACTGCAGGTGCTTTTGGAATAACCGCTCAAGCTGACGACGTGATAAGCCTACGTAACCGGCTAATTCATCCAACTCGATGGTTTCTTCTAAGTTGGCCTCCATCAAAGAAACCGCTTCAACCAATTTTGGCTGCGTGGTACCCAGTACATAACGCAGTGGTACGCGTTGGTAATCGGCGTGGTTGCGCACGCGATCACAGATAAACATCTCGGAAATACCGGAGGTCAGCTGATAGCCGTAGTCGCGCTGAATCATGTTCAGCATCATATCCATCGGCACTGTGCCGCCGCTTGACGTCATGCGATTACGATCCAACACAAACAGATGATTGGTGCAGCGCACTTTCGGGAATTTCTCCTGCAGGGATGCGATGCACTCCCAGTGTGCGCTGCAATCATAGCCATCCAGCAAACCAGCATCGGCCAGTGCGTAGGCACCTGTACAAATTGCACCAATATTGCAGCCGCGGCGGCCCATGCGTTGCAACCAAGCAATTTGGCGTCGCGAATAACTACGTGTGATGTTGACGCCACCCACTACAATGATGGTGTCGAGGTTAAGTGGGTCGGTCATGCTCGCATCGGGTGTGATGTTAATGCCGTCGCTGGCACTCACCTGCTGACCCTCTTCGGACAGGGTGTGCCATGTGTAGAGCTCCTTGCCGCTCAACTGGTTGGCCATTCGCAATGGCTCTACAGCAGAAGCCAACGCGATCATGGTGAAATTATCAAGCAACAGAAAACCGATGTTTTGCATTTTAACCGGTGCGCTTGATTCGGGTTGACGTGCGTATGTATCAGTCATCACAGACACTCCTATGACGTAAATGGTCCTTATTTTTGTTTTAGCAATTGGTGTGCCTAAATTTGGATAAGGCTTACATTTTATTGTTTTTATTGAATAAGCGTTTAATAAAAAACGGGAGATCCGTTTCGCGACACAAATATGTCGTATTTCCGACATCTTGATGGATGCATTTACGTCATAAAGTGCACTAAAAACGAACTAAAAGCCACACTTCGCACCTTCGTATTGCATAAGTAGTTGTCCCTAGATTGGAACCATTACTTTAAAGTAGAATCAGACACACTGTATGTGAGCGGATGGCGAGAGGATTGCGCCGGATTGCATACCCCTACTTGAACAATAACAGGGATGTGTATGTTTGGATCTGATATCAGCTCCAGCCTAGGGCTGGGAATGGACTATTCACAGGACAACCGTTTGTTGTCCATCGAAACCCCTCTTGGTAAAGATGTGATGCTGCTGACCCGGCTAGACGGTGAAGAGGCGTTATCCAATCTTTTCGAGATCAACATCGAGATGTTCTCGCAGCGTAAGGCGATCGACCCCAGCGAGCTGGTGGGTCAAAACGTCACCTTACAGATCAACGATGCCGCCGATGGCTTTCTTGAGCGCCTTATTACCGAACCCCGCTACATTAACGGCTACATCCGTTATTTCCGTCAAGAAGGCCGACAGCTACAGGACTTGCGCAGTTACACCGCCGTGGTTGTGCCTTGGCTGTGGTTTTTAACCCAAACCAGCGACTGTAAAGTCTTCCAGAATCAAACCGTAGAAGAGATCGCGACCTCCATCTTCTTGGATAACGGTTTTAGCGATTTTCAATTTCGTTGTGTGATGCCGAAAAACACCCGCGAATACACGGTGCAGTATAAAGAAAGCGATTTTGACTTTTTGTCCCGCCTGTTCGAAGAGGAAGGCTTCTACTATTACTTCCAGCACGAGCAAGGCAAGCACACCCTGATCATCAGTGATCACATCGGTGGCTATGGCAAGTGCAAAGATGGACAGGTCGAATACAGCTCGGGCTCCTTAGTCGCGGCGCACACCATCCACACATGGCACCATACCTACCAGTTTATGACGGGCCAGTGCACCCAGCGCGATTACGACTTTACCCAGCCGCGCAACCGATTAAACACCTGTACGGCGGCACAAATGAAAGTGCCGGGTGTGCAAAAGTTTGAGCGTTTTACCTACCCAGGTCGTTACACCGATAAAGCCTTGGGCGAGCGCTATACCCGCTACCGGATGGAAGCCGAAGAGGCTGAACACGATGTGATCATCGGCGAGAGTGGTTGCCGCTCCTTTGTTGCCGGACACAGCTTTACGCTCACCCGTCACGATGATGACCTCGATCAAGTTGGCGACTATTTACTGATGTCGGTGGCCCACACCGCGCAGGATTACTCGTTTACCAACGATGATGAGCAGATCAAAGAGTACAGCAACCATTTCCGTTGCATGGACAGCGACACCATCTATCGTCCGCCGCTAAAGACTGGCTGGCCGAAGATGCAAGGCCCGCAAAACGCGATCGTGGTAGGTCCAGCAGGAGAGGAGATCTACACCGACGAATACGGCCGAGTCAAAATCCAATTCCCGTGGGACCGCTACGGCCAATACGACGAAAACAGCTCGTGCTGGGTACGTGTATCGCATGCATGGGCCGGTAAAGGCTGGGGTGGTATATACATCCCGCGTGTGGGGCAGGAGGTGATCGTTGATTTTATTGATGGCAACCCCGATAACCCGCTGATCACAGGGCGTGTTTACAACGCGGATCAAATGCCACCGTTTGGCCTGCCTGCCAATAAAACCCAAAGCGGGTTTTTATCGCGCTCCTCCAAGGGGGCGGGTGCCTCGAACGCCAACGCGCTTCGCTTTGAGGATAAAAAAGGCGAAGAGGAGATCTGGCTACACGCCGAGCGCAATCAGCGAATCGAGGTGGAGAATGATGAGTCGCACTGGGTGGGACGAGACCGTCAAAAACGAATAGATGGCAATGAAACGGTAGAGGTGAAGCTCTCCAAAACTACGTCAATTGGCGAAAACGAAGGCGTCTCTGTTGGTAAGAGCCGCACAACCGATATTGGCGAAACAGAGCAGATAAATGTGAAAGAAAACATGAGAGTTCATGTTGGGAAGCACATAGAGTTTATCTGCGGAAGCTCCCGTATCGTGATGACGGAAAACAGTATCCATTTAGAATCTCCAAACATACATATTCAAGCACCTCAGTATGTGCACATCGATGGTAATTCTGAGATTAACTTAAACTCGGGTACATCAAGCTCAGGAAAGTCCGGGCCCGCCGTTAAAGCCCACCCAAAAATCACTTTTGACCCAAGCGCCTAAGGCCTTGGGTTGTTAAGCAACTAAAGCAAGGAAGCTTTACACATGGGATCAAAACAACCTTCAGCCAGACTGGGTGACATTGATACAGGCCACCCAGGTGCGGGGCCAACGCCCATTATTACAGCCAGCAGTGATGTAAAAATTAACGGGATACCTGCAGCACGGAAGGGAGATCAGTTAAAAAAACATCACAAAGGCATTCGAGTCATCGTTCAAGGCTCATCAAATGTAAACATAAATGGTCGGCCTGCTGCTCGTGTGACGGACAACATTAACTGTGGTGGAAAGATCAATGTAGGGGCCCCTAATGTATTTGTGGGGTGTGAATCATCGGTAAAAGCGCTCCCAATCAAAGCTGTTGCATTTGAGTCGGCACGTACAAGTCAATATTTAGAGCTTGAAAGTATATTTGCAAGAGACGAGCTGTTTAAGTTTGCCAGAAAGTGCAGCGAAGTCTTATTTATGAAGGTGATGATGGAGGTTTTTGGTTTAGAAATCCCCGCAAGTGCCTATCATAAGCTGTACCAAGATGCGCAAAAAAAGGCCGATATTCTTACCATAGAGCACCTTGTGCGTTATGGTTTTGGAGGCTTCGCATTGTTTCATAGCCCTAAAGAGACGCAAACCATTTGGGTAGATGAATACGAATTACTGAAAGCGAAAGAGGATAATGAGCAGCGTGGCATCTTGATGGTTGCGTTAGTTGAGGAATACGGGCATTACCTCGATTATCTTCTACGGTTTTATTATTCCGATGTTGGTGGGGATGCGGAAAATGACGAGGGTGCAAAATACAGTTATAACATTATCGACATCAGCGCCCTTGAAGATAAAGATCAGTACTTTGCTGACTTGATCGAGAATGGAAATAAAAGCCAACTCATCTGGGATTTTGAAGAGTTCCATGTTTCATTAAAAGCTTACGTCAGCGAAGAAAGACAAAGACAAAATGATCGTGTAGGTGAGTACGAGTTCTTTAAAGCCGGCTTTTTTAACTTGTCTGGAAATTTGAATATATATGGGCATGGTGATATTGAGAACTTGGTTTTTCAATCCTTAATAAGGTCTAGGTTAAACAGACCAGGCCTAACGGCTATAAGTATCGATAAAAATAAAGTCAATGAAATTATTCATACCATATATTTAGGAAATTGGTTGAGAGATTACTCGCAGGTGATAGATGCGGGTTTAGTGCGGCCTGTGTCTTATGGGATCGGCAGTATAGGAGGGTGGACGGAATCTAGCGGGGTTGAAATACAAGATGTTAAAGTTGAGATTAATATAGATGATGTACTTAAAAAGCTGAATGTCTATGACTATGCAGGTGGTTTGAAAGATAAAAAAATAAAGTTTAGGCCGGTAACGTTAACGGTTGAAGCACTAACCACAGTCGTGGAATTAATGGCTGTCAAGGAGTTTGTGCATGAGAGACAAGATGAAGAAGAGGGAGAAAAGAACGAAGGTGAGGATGCAGTAGAGGATTACCGAGGCTATCGTGACTATTTTAGGAAAAACTATTTGGATATAACCCCCGAAACGTTAGGCCCTTATCGGCCAGAGGAGCATATCGACAACCCTAAAGGTATAGGGCACGATGAAAACGGTCAGGATGCAGGGACAAAAGCGATCTATAATAAGTTTGTTGGCTATGTACCAGATGACAGCCCCTTACATAAGGTCAACAAACGTTACGGAATGAAAAACTACATAAGATCGGATTTTGACGCTACTTTCGATGTCCAGGGCGATAATTATCCAACGGCCTTTCAATATATCGTCTCGCAACTCAAGAAAAGTGCTGGACCGGGTGGTTTTGAAAATCCGCAACAAATGATAGATTTTGGAGCAGCGCTACACACGCTCGAGGACTATTTTGCACACACCAATTATGCAGAAGTGGCCTTGATAAAATCGGTACAACCTCTTGTTTTTCCTTGGATAACCTCTGTTGAGGATACAGGTTTTGAGTATGTGTACGCAGAAATCGAACAAGGGATAGGCTTTGACAGAGAGTTCGAGGTGTTTGATGATCCCTCAATCGCTGAAAACTTAGCCGGGAAGCATAAATTAGCTGCGTGCATACCGATTGTTACAGGTACTTTTGGTATTGTAGATACAGCGGCGTCGGTACTTCCGGTAATCAATGAAAAAGTACTGTCTGTTGAACCAGAGGCGTGGGAGAAGGAAGGTGCGCCCGGGCAAAGGTCGTTTGCGGATATACTGGTACTTGAGTTATTTAAAGATATTGATAGAGCCCAAAGTGATGAATTCGATAACACAGGTGAGAATGATAAGTTCTTTGAAGAGAAGTTTGAACTGTATCTTTTCATAAGGGATCTATTAAGGAGGGATATTAAGTGGTGGGCGCCCGATTTAGTTCATAGTTTTCTTCATAATATTGAAGAAATATATCATGCCCTTTTTGACTTTATACCCTATGAAATTTGCCGTTTTTCAATAACGTTGCTTAATGATGCACAAGTTGCATTAAGTAAAGATTTAGACCTTATGTATGAAGGCTCGTTTGATATTGGAAGTAATCCTTCGCATACTCAAGTCGGTAAGGATGACCCTCATCACCCACTACATACCCTTGCAGCAAAATTAGCTATGGAAGCAGTAGAACGAGTTTCAAATAAAATGTTTGATGTCTGGCTAGGTGAAAGTGATATAAATGAAGTTATAGCGGAATTAGATATCATTATGAGGCACCCTGCAGAGACGATATGGCAAGAAGAGGTTTTAACTCAGTGGGCTGTATCAAATAAAAGGAATGTGTGTAGCGCTGTATCACCCAGCACAGCCATTGATACCGTGCTGCACCAGCTGGAGGAACAAGAAAAAATAATTAAAAATATTGAAGGTTATTTATCATCGACCTCCGAAGAGGTTATTAATAAAATTAATGCCTATTTTTCAGTCGATGAGCAAGTGAAGAACGACCCTAATATGATGACTAACTTCGTAAAAGAGGCAAAGACTATTCAGCAGCAACTTAGGGATAGAAGTGAATACCTCAAAGATATTTGGCATTGTAAGTTTGCAACCCCAAGTGAGTGCCAAGTTTTCAGTAAATACTACGAGAATGAAGATGGTTCTTGCGGTGTGAGAGTTGTTCCTGATTTTAGGCCAGAAAAAACAAAGGTATTTAAATGAGATATTTAGTTTTTTTAATTTTTTGCTTTAGTTCTTTTGTGTCTGGAGTGGAGGTTGATGAAAAAAATAGTAAAAGTGACTTGTTGTCTATTAACGGATGTAAGTTTTATTTTGACAATAAGGAGTTTGATTTTGAACAACCTTTAGAGGAGTTGTTTAAAACCTTAGGAGAACCTGAGCAAAAATTTGTAAAAGAAAGAAAAGCCTACAAGTCAACTTATACGTCTTGGGAGTCTATAGGTATATCCATACAAAAAAGTCATAATGATGTAGGTGATAAAAGATCTGTATTTTTTATTAATTTGATAGAAGATAATTACAGATCTTATAAGTGGTATAGGTATGAGAATGACTGGTCGGTCAATAAGATATATACAGAAACTCCTAGGAGCTACGGAAATGCTTATCCATACAAAGGGTTTGTTTTGGATGGTAAAAAAATAAAGCCAGGTATTAGTTATAAGGATTTCTTTGATTTATATGATTATAGTCTTAAGGACTTTGAAGTGGGTGGCGGAAGTTATATGTTAAAAAGGCCGTGTGGTAATGGTAAGAGTATTTATTTTGATATAGGTCAGGGTGGCGGTTGGACATATAAGGGTGGTGGGCATTTAATGTACAAAGATAAATATATTCCAATTAGGCCTGATCCTATTCGCTTCATGTATATTTGGTTTGAGTAATGTGCTTTATGAAATGAAATGGTTTTTGTGTTTTAATTTTATAGTATTATATTCAAATGCCTTTGGTAGTGGCGGGATTGCATCACAGAATAGTAAAAGTGATTTGTTATCAATTGAAGGTTGTAAGTTCATATATGACGGGAAAGTATTCTATTTAGATTGGCCTATAAACGCGAATTCAACTACCAAGTGCACCACCCGCTATTTAAGCAGTTCGGCTCATTTCTTCAAACACTACGGCTGGCTGCTTGAACCCAAGACACTTTCTTGGTCTTAGATTGATTTCTCGTTCTATCTGCGACAAT
>NZ_JBSWXK010000020.1:0-54766 GCF_056160565.1 Neptunomonas sp. ABH4_499
CCGTAAGCGTTCGAC
The DNA here is from genome assembly GCF_056160565.1 of Neptunomonas sp. ABH4_499. NCBI lineage: Bacteria > Pseudomonadati > Pseudomonadota > Gammaproteobacteria > Oceanospirillales > Oceanospirillaceae > Neptunomonas > Neptunomonas sp. ABH4_499. The sequence continues at coordinate 16 of NZ_JBSWXK010000020.1, forward strand.
CAAAATATCTTATTGAAAGTAAAGGATTTAATTATTCGTGGTTGTCGAGTGGAGGACTTATTCGCAGCTTCCCTAGCATAATGTGACTCCTTGAAATCGTTGAATTGATGTAGTTATTGCGATAGCTGTGCCACGTTTTCTAAGTGTCTGTAATAAAAAGTATTTTTGGATTTGTAAGGGAGTTTCTGATACGGGAAATTACCTATTTATCCGGTAAAAATCGCCAAGGGTTATGAAAAAAGTTCATTTATGGAATGTTCATAAAGGAGTTGGACTGCTAATTGCTTAAGCTTAATGGCAGATGACAAAGAGGAGGTATCAGCATGTCGTTAAGTGCAAGTATGTGGAAGTCACTCTTTGAGTGTTGTCGCGATGCGAAAACCGGTTCCTTGTTTATTGCTACCAAAGAAAATAAGGCGGGGCAGGTTGTTGTTAAGGACGGCATCTTGGTGGGTATTGCCTATGCGGGCCTGTATAACCACGAAGCGGTCGAGAAACTCGAATCTGTCGGTGAGTTGCGTTTCTCTTTCACCCCTGGGGTTCAATTCCCGCTGAAAGAGACATTAACGGAAGATGCATCTGCCGAGCTGTTACAAGCCATGGGGTACGAGGCACCGGCTATCGAGCCTTGGGAGGAGGCTCTTGATGCGGTTGAAACCCAGCAGCCTGAGGAAGCGCCAGCGAGTTTGGAGTTAGCCTTGGATGAAGATCACCACGATGCGTTATGGGAAACGGCGAAAGCGGGTACAGTAGATCGCTTGTATCGTGGTCATAAAATCCTCAAAGCCCCTGAAATTGAACACCCTACCGAGCGCTTCTATCGAGGACAGCGAGTAGTCGCCTAAAAGCGGCCGATAGATCCGCCAAGCGATGCGTAGATAGAGGACGGACTTTTTATGGTTTACCGTGACCCGATCAGCTGCGTAATCCCCCAAAGGAGTGGGGGAGCTTAAGCCGGGTTTCCGACGGCTTCTCACCAAAGAGTTGCTTATAATCCTTCGAGAACTGGCTCAAATGCCAAAAGCCCCACTGTGTGGCGATGTCCGTGACGGTCATATCGGCTGAGGCATGGGTTAACGCTCGACGCACTGCATTAAGACGTGCCATACGAAGGTACTGAACCGGACTCACCCCAATAATGGACTCAAAACTGTACTGCAGTGTTCGTCTTGACACATTGAGCTGCTCGCACAAATCCGAAATGGTGATGGGCTCATCTTTGTGCAGCTGTAAAAATAGACGTGCTTCCTCAACCACCGCTTTTCGTTTGTGGTGACTCGGCTGTGTTTCCTGCATCGGGGTTTCGTTTTGCAACAGCTCTAAGATGGCCATCATGACTAAGTCGTACTGCAATTTAGATGCATTTTGACCGCGTGGCTCTCGCAGTAAGCGTTGCAGCAAGAAACGGATCGAGCGCAGAGTATCCTCTGGGATGTGTAAACGCTCGTTGTGCATCAGCTCAGACCAATTGATCTGAATCCCCTGCACAGCCGCCATGTTTTGAAGCGCGTGATGGCTGACAACCAAGCCGTAGATGTCGTGGTTTTCGGGCGTTACCAATTCAAACTCGGTGTTGCCGGGTCTGCACATAACATCGTATGCACCGACCTCGTAGCCGTTGATGCGGCTGCTGGCTTCTGGGCTTGCGGCAATGCCAATCCACAAACTGTCGGGCCATACGTTGCAGGTTTGGTGCAAGGTCTGGCTGGTGAATTCGTGAAACACTTGCAGGTTACCCATGGGTAACTCAGTGATTCGGCCATAAAAATGCCCAGAGCTGATCTGGTCATATTCTTGTTGCCAATCCGTCAGGTTAGAGGCGTGCTGGTCGGCATCAAACGCTTCGCTTTGGCTCAGCGCGATTGGCTGATTTAAACGAATTTGGGGCTCTTGGGTGTAGATCATATCCATTCATCACGGGCAAACCTGCTCTAAACTCCATAAAAAGGTTTAGAACGATCGACCACTTAGCAGGTTGTTATTTTTATTACTGCAATAAACGTTCCGCCTTAAGATTCGCTCTTTTGGCAAAAACGCGATACGTTGACCATAACCGACTGGCTTTTTTTGGGTCAACCCCTGTTCCATATTGAGGCGTTGTGTTGTTTGCGTGTTTTATTTTGGTGCAGTGCCGTTCGCAACGATCGAGAATGGGTTTGTCTCAATGTGAATAAGATTCATTTACTTCCTGATCTGAAAGGGAAAGCGTACGTAGGCTCTTTTTGAATAAGACTGGTCTGTAATTTGCTGCAACTGCTTAAACTTGGACAAAAAGGATGCATTCGATGACGGTGATTTCTGAAACGGCGTATTCAACCATCTTAAAGCGCTTAACGTTTTTGTATGGAGAACAAACCGCCGACGAGGTGATGCCGCAACTGATAGAGCGTATCAAACCCTATGCTGCACCGATGGCAAGCAACACGTTTAAGAAAGGTTGGGATCAAGAGGACATGGTGCTGATTACCTATGGGGACAGCATTACCCATCAGGATGATCGTCAGGCCATTAACACCCTTAAGGGCTTTGTGGACCGTTGGCTGAAAAATACGTTTAGTGTGATCCATTTATTGCCCATCTTCCCCTACACATCGGACGATGGTTTTTCAGTAGCCGATTACCGCGCCATTCGAACCGATTTGGGCAGCTGGGACGATGTGGAATCATTAGGCGAGCATTTTGATTTGATGTTCGATTTTGTTTTGAATCACTGCTCGCGGGTGAGCCTCTACTTTGCGGATTTTCGCGGTAACCGCGATCCCTACAAAGACTTCTTTATCTACGAAGACCCAGAAAACGATTGGAGTCAGGTTGTTCGCCCACGAAGCACGCCATTACTGACCGAGATCCCCACCCATGACGGCCTGCGCCATGTATGGACGACCTTCTCGGCCGACCAAGTCGATCTTAACTACAAGAACCCAAATGTGCTGCTTGAGATGATCGACATCCTGTTGTTTTACATCTCTAAAGGGTCGCGCATTACCCGCTTGGATGCGGTCGCGTTTTTATGGAAAGAGGTTGGCACCAGCTGTCTTCACCTGCCGCAAACCCACGAGGTGGTTAAACTGATGCGGGATGTGATGGATGCCATCTGCCCAACAGCCGTGCTCTTGACCGAAACCAACGTCCCCCACGAGGAGAACATCAGCTATTTTGGCCAAGGGGATGAGGCGCACATGGTGTACCAGTTCAGCCTGCCGCCCTTGCTGCTGCATGCGATCCACTCAGGGAACACCAAATACCTTTATGATTGGCTGAAAAACTTATCGGCCCCTCCTAAAGGCTGTACCTACTTTAACTTTACGGCGTCGCACGATGGCATTGGTGTGCGCCCGCTTGAGGGGCTGTTACCCAAAGAGGAGATGAAGCAACTCTTGGATGACATGCGATCGCGCGGGGCGTATGTCTCGACCCGTCGTAACACCGAAGGGCGGGATGTCCCGTACGAGATCAATGTGACCTTCTTTGACGCGTTCCGTAACCCAGGGCATCAGTCGGCACCGTGGCAGGCGGCTCGGTATCTGTTATCACAGACCTTTGCGCTGTGTTTACGAGGGATTCCGGGGATTTATATCCACTCTTTACTGGGCACCCCGAACGATCATAAGCGAGTTGAAGTGACGGGCAGTACCCGTGCAATCAACCGTCATCAATGGAATTACGAAGAGTTAGAAGCGCTTTTGGAGGTGCACGAGAGCAGCACCTACATCTTGATGCGCGAGTATCTGCGCCGCATTCGTATTCGTCGTGCTCAACCTGCCTTCCATCCCGATGCCGAGCAGTTGGTGCTGGACCTTGATGAAGGCTTAATGGGGATCATGCGGGTGGCTCAGTCCGGTCAGAAAATCATTGCTTTGTACAACTTCACAAAGACCTTTAAGCATGTGAATGAAAATACGCTAAAAGCCTTACTGGGGGCGGATGTGAATCAATGGGATGATCTTCTTCATAAACAACCGCTCAATCACGAGAACGGCTGTTTGCTGGTGAAACCGTACGCTTGTCACTGGTTGACGGTGTTGTAGTTTAGCTCTGATCATCAGCTACAAAAAAACCGGCATTGGCCGGTTTTTTCAATCTTAATGGGGGCTATCGGTTATCGAGATCCACCGCTTCCAAAAGCTGCTCTGGTAAATCAGGGAAGGCGCTGAAGACACGGTTCCAGTTAGGGATAAACGGAATCTCCATTGGGTTATGCAGGTATTTTTCGCCCGCATCTAAAATGCTGCCTGCAAAGAACTCAATGGTGCGCGCTTCTTCGTTGATATCGATGCTCAGGCCGTTGATGTGCGCATCAGCATCGTATTTTTCCAGCATATCCAAGGCTTCGCGCAGGTAAACCGCTTTTAAGGCACGGAAGAACGCGCTGTCCATGGTGGTGCCTTCGGTACCGAGCTTACGGAAAACCGCTTTAGCGATCTCGTAGGTCATTCGGGACAAACCGCCCTCATGGTCGGAATTACCCATATCTTGGTGCTTGTGATCGTAATTTTCGGCGATATCAACTTGGCAAACGCGACGTGAGGTCATGTTGCGATAGGCTTCGGAGAGAATGCCCACCTCGAGTCCCCAATCACTTGGGATACGAATCGCGCTTAATAGATCGGTACTTAAGGAAAACTCGCCCGAGAGTGGGTAACGAAACGCATCTAAAAACTCGAGATAATCGGTATTACCCAGCACTTTTTTCAGTGATGTGATCAAGGGCTGCACGAACAATCGGGTCACGCGTCCACTCAATCGACCTTTGCTGTTAACCCGTGTGTAGTAGCCCTTACAAAACTCAAAATCGAGCGCAGGACTTACAATCGGGTAAAACAAACGCGCCGGAATATCGCGGGAGTAGGTCAAGATATCGCAATCGTGCAGAGCCACCGCTTTGGAGTTATTGGCCGCCAAAATGTAGCCGATGCAGTACCAGACATTGCGACCTTTGCCCGGTTGGTTCGGGCCAAGATTCGCATCTTCTAAGGTTTCGGCGATGGCACGTAAACGTGGCCCATCGTTCCATAAAATGCGGGTATTTTGCGGTAATTGACTGAAAAACTTTTTGGCTTTTTCAAATTCGGCTTCATCGGCTTGGTCCAGTCCAATCACAATGTGATTGATGTAATCGGCTTTTTTCAGCTCTTCGATGATGCCCGCCAATGCTGGCCCTTCAAGCTCGGAATAGAGCGAGGGCAACAGCAGTGTCATTGGGTTGCGTTTAGAGTAACGACGAAGCTCATCTTCAAGCTTTTCAAGGTCGTAACCTGGGAGGCGGTGTAAGGTGGTGATTGCGCCAGTCTGTTTATAATCGGACATACTGTGCTCCTTATTATTCTGTCAAAAGCGCCAAGAGGGTGGCATTCCAACCTTCAGGGCCTGGCGCTTCGGTGCGTATAATTTTTTGATCAGGCCTTTGAGTTACAGCAAGAGGCGTGCCATCCGGGTTGTAAACAATGACTCCGATGTCAGCTGCGGCGATCATCTCTTGGTCATTAGGGCCATCGCCTAGCGCAACAACGGTGGGTTTGTCCCCATCCGCTTGGTAATGCTTGGTGACATACGCCATGGCTTTAACCTTGTCGGTATTGCCCATCACATGCCAAAAACGACCGCCACGCTTTAAGGTTAAGTTGGCCTGTTCTAGGGCTTCTTTAAAGGTGTTCAAGGCAGGCTCCGAATCAAACCACAGCATGGGCTCGGAGGCTTCGCGCTGGCGAGCTAATGCGGCCGACTCTTTGGGAAGACCGGTCACCTCAGCCACTTTATCGACACTCCAATCGTGAAACCCTTCGCATTGAAATCCGTGCTCTTCTCGAATTCGATCGATCTGTTGGCAAATGTATTCGTAAGCTTCTCCCATGATGATGGGCTCGTACTTATCGGGTAGGGCGATTAAGCTGCCGTTTTCCGCGATGATGGCGGTGGGTAAGCCTAAGCTTTGGGCGATGGATTGGATCTCGGCGCGGGTCTTACTGGAGTTTAAAATGACCGGAATATTACGGGCTTCTAAAGCATTAAGTGCGGGCAGTGCAGCGTCAAAGGAGTAGGTGTGATGGTCCAATAATGTGCCATCAAGATCGGTAAAAACCAAAGCATTGGTTAACATAGTGTCTCCTTTTGCAGAGGCAAAACAAAAGGATAGCGAGGTGTCCGTTTGCCTCTCCTGGTTCCTGAGAGCTTTGCAAAAAAGCATGAAGGTTTTATGACATAAAAACATGCAGCTAGGTTAAATACCAGATCTACCAAACGTTTATAGACGTAATGACGTACGCTTTCCTCCTTGTGTTTACCTTACAAAGGGAACGCTTTTTGCTTTCAATGTTCCTATACTGTGAACCATCACTGTCGATGTGTTTGTTACGTTTCGCCACTGGCCCGTGTACCCCACGGTGTCTGATAAGGAAGTATCATGCTTGAAGATCTGCATCTAAAAATACGTAACCTTGAAAAGTCCGATTACCCGCAGCTTAAAGAGCTGATGGATAAGATCTACGATGACATTGGTGGCGCGTGGCCAGAGCATACGATCTTTAAACTGATTGATGATTTGCCCGATGGCCAGATCTGCTTGATCGACCATGAAAAGATCGTCGGTGTTGCCTTATCCGTGCAGGTGGATTATCAACGCTTCAGTAACCCGCACACCTACGATGACCTCATCAGTGCACGCGAATACATCTTAAATAACTCAGATGGTGATGCCTTATACGGCCTAGATGTGCTGATCCACCCTGACTACCGAGGCTACCGATTAGGCCGTCGTTTGTACGAAGCGCGCAAAGAGCTGTGTCGCCAGCACAACCTGCGTGCCATTTTAGCTGGTGGTCGGATTCCTAATTACTATCGCCATGCCGACTCGATGACTCCGGGTGAGTACTTTGAAGCGGTTAAACAGCGCAAAATCTACGACCCGATTTTAACCTTCCAGCTTTCGAACGATTTTCAGGTAAAACGACTGCTCGGCCAATATCTACCCGAGGATGAAAAGTCTCAAGGCTATGCCACGCTGTTGGAGTGGAACAACATCTTCTTTGAAGCTGAATCACCGGTAATAGAGACGCGTAAAACGCAGGTGCGCATTGGTGCGATTCAGTGGCAAATGCGCGAGGTCTCATCCGTTGAGGAGCTCTTAAAGCAGGTTGAGTACTTTATTGATGCGTTGTCTAACTACAAATCTGACTTTGCGTTGTTTCCTGAGTTTTTTAATGCGCCTTTGATGGGCTTGAGTCCAGATCAGCGAAACCAAACAGAAGCGATTCGGTTTGTGGCTGGCTTTACCGAGCGCTTTAAGCTTGAAATGTCTCAGATGGCGGTCAGCTATAACATTAATGTGATCACGGGGTCGCTACCGCTGATTGAAGGTGACCGTCTTTATAACGTGAGCTATTTGTGCCGTCGCGATGGCACTATTGAAGAGCAGAAAAAAATCCACATCACACCGCACGAGCGCCGTGACTGGGTCATCAATGGTGGGCATGACTTGCGCGTTTTCGAAACCGATGCCGGTCGTGTCGGCATCTTGATCTGCTACGACGTTGAGTTCCCAGAACTAGGTCGCTTACTGGCGGATCAGGACATGGATATTCTGTTTGTACCTTTCTGGACGGATACCAAAAACGGTTACTTGCGTGTGCGTAACTGTGCGCAAGCACGCGCGATTGAAAACGAGTGTTATGTTGTGATTTGCGGAAGCTGTGGCAACTTACCGCAGGTCGAAAACTTGGATGTTCAGTACTCTCAAGCGGCGGTGTTCTCGCCATCGGACTTCTCGTATCCACACGATGCGGTCATGGCGGAAACCACGCCTAACACAGAGATGATCATGTTCAGTGACCTTGATTTGGATAAGTTAAAACTTACCCGCAGCGAAGGCTCCGTGAATAATTTAAAAGATCGCCGTAAAGATCTTTACGATGTGCGCTGGAAAGAGCACGTACGAGGCTAACAACCAAGATAAGGGCGCTAAGGCGCCCTTATTTATTAGGATAAACAGATGGATTTGATCTTTGTTGATGATAGCTTGCCCGGTATTACACGCATTAGGCGTGGTAAGGGCTGGAGTTATTACTGCCCAGAAGGGAAACACATCAAAGAGAAAGTGCTGGTTAAGCGGTTGAATGCCATCGCGTTACCGCCCGCTTATACCGACGCATGGTTTTGCCCCGCCGAGAACGGCCACATTTTAGCTACAGGCTTTGATGCCAAAGGACGTAAGCAGTACCGATATCACCCTCAATTTCGTGAACAGCAAGAGCGCTCAAAGTTTGAGGCGTGTGCTGTGTTTGGCCATAAGCTTCCCCTTATACGGGCCCGCGTTTTAGGATGCTGGAGAGTGTTTCAAAAGAGTTGGGCAACACACCCAGCATCGCGCGTAAATCCTATGTGCATCCGGTATTAATTGAGGCGTGTAAATGGCCAGAGGATCAATATCAAACGGTTTTTGCAGACTTTGATTTACCCCGCAAAACTCAGTATCTGAGCCGTTACGAGCGGGGGCTTTTGGTTTTTTTAGAGACCTACTCTTGAATCAAAAAAGAGTAAAGATCCATAACGCTAAAGACTATTTGGAAAAGGTCGTCCACAAATCATTGAAGATGCGATCAAAATCGCGCACAAGCGTTGGATTATCGCTAACAACGATATTCTCTTGGTTGTAATCAGAAGCACTGCGCGTCCAGTTAAAGCTGCCGTTGAGCAAATACTCGTCCACCAACGCAAACTTATGGTGCATATGACTGGGTGAGCTGTCCATGACCACCGGAACTCCGTGATCTTGCATACGATAGACGTCACTTCCAAGGTCGTTGGCTTTATCGTTGTCGGTCAGAATCCTAACCGGGATTTGTCGGTCGTGGGCTGCAATGATCGACTCAGTAATGCGATCATCCGAGATGGTGAACACGCAAATATCAATGCGTTTACGGGCTTTTGTGAGTAGGTCCAAAATACCGTTTCGGCAATCTTGCCCTGGGCTAAAGAAGGCGCGGCTGGTGATAATATCCTGCTGAGAGCTCATATCGACCAGTTTTACGACTCTCTCTAACCAGCCCATCACGCGCATAATCTGGCTGATGTCGTCGCTGATGGATGCAACTTTATCCCGTGCAAGATCAAACGCTTGGTTTCGTACGTAGCGCTTTTGATCGATGTTGAGCGTTGTCATTACTTCATAGAAATAACTTTTCTCATCGTTATCGAGTTTGTTATCGGCCAGTGATTCTGAAAGCTGCTGTTTTAAAGTATCCAACATAGTGAACTGATGCCTAAATCCGTTTTGTTTCTGTTCGAGTGGAGCCATAAATCGGCCGCATCATAACACAGAATGTAAGGTGGATTTTCGGACAATCATGAACACAGCGATTGGTTAAGGTGCGCCATAGACATCCACAAAAAAGTAAAGCGTGGTTGCAAGGCTGATCCCGATCACGAAGTACCTCACCGCTTTTTGCGGTAAGCGAGTAGAGATATGTGCTGATAAATAACCACCAGTAACGGTGCCGACCAGAACAGCAATCCCCTCAAACCATGCAATCTTATCGTCAAGGATAAACAAGACGATTGCGACGATGGATACTGCGGATGAGATCAACAACTTCATACCATTCATGGCATTGATGTTGGTGTAACCGGCAAGGGCGAGATAACTCAGCGAGATGATCCCAAGGCCAGCATTAAAAAAGCCCCCGTACACCGACACACCTAATAAAAACAGTGCTAATAACAGGACACCCAATCCACCGAGCTTGGCGGAATGACGGTTGTTCGAAGCCATATGTTTGAGTGCTTGGTTGAGTTGAACACCAAAGATGAACATCACGGTTGCAAAGAGGAGTAACCAAGGGACAATCTGGTTAAAGGTCGTTTCTTGGGTGTGCAGTAATAGATAAGCCCCTAAGCCACCGCCGATTAGACTGATGCCGAGGATTTTTGGGATGTCGCTTCGGTAGGCGCGCAGTTCTCGGCGCAGTGCAAAAGTACCACTCATGTAACCTGCACACGCCGAAAACGTATTAGTGGCGTTGGCGATGACCGTCGGCACGCCCATAAACACCAGTGTAGGGAAGGTGATAAAACTGCCACCGCCCGCCAGTGAATTGATGATGCCGCCAAAGAAGCCTGCAATAAATAAGATCAGCCAATCAATCACAACACGCCCTTATCTAACGACTTAAAAACAACACCTTAGCAGGGCGCTGTTATGCAGGACAGATACAGATCTTTACACCTTTAGGGTGACAGATTGGCAGGGTTTCTGACTACAATAAGGCAACTTAAATAGGGTGTTTGTGATGCAACCGATAAACAAGTTGGACCTGAATCTGCTGAAAGCCTTTGTGGTGTTGATGGATGAGTGCAACGTCTCGCGCGCGGCCGCAAGAGAGCTCAGCTTGCGACTAGGTGTTTCGCTATCGCTTTTGCGGTGTTGCTGGCGTCTGGATTTTTCGCTACCGCCGCTTGAACGATCGCGCCCTCTTTTAACAAAGCCAATGCGTTAGCTAGGTCGCGATTTTCCGATGGAAGTTTTTTTTGTATCAAGTCGACTACCGATGCTTTATGCCGCTGGCAGCTTTGTGCAATAGAGTGGTTTGCTTCGCCAAATTCCGATGCGGTATTGATAAAAAAACACCCCCTAAACTCCCCAAGCTCCGGCACTTTGCCGCTGAACCAGTGATATAAGGCATCAAAGAGCTGATCGATTAAACCTGCATCGCTTGGCGCCGCATTGAGCGCGTTATCCAGCCAAGCCATAAATCGTGTATGTCTTGCCTCTAGGGTAGCCAAGACCAATTCATCTTTGCTCGCAAAGTGGGTGTACAGGGTTTTTTTTGCCACCGACGCTTCTTTAAGTACTTCGTTAATCCCCATTGTATGTATTCCATGACGATAAAACAGTGATAAAGCGGTTTGGATAAGGTGTTCTCGTTTTTGGCTCATACCGTTATTCGTTTTTGTGTGTGAAAAAGAGATTGTACTGATCGCAATAGCCAAAGGTTTTAGAGCTACGTTGGGTTTATCATTTTTAGTTATGTTGGACATGTTTATTTCCGATTTTTTAGTCGTTTGAAGCAAGGGGAATCGGAGTATAATAAGCTAAATGATTGATAAAGGCTTAATGATAATAATTCGTATTCAATTTAAAGGTATGAAACAGGCGTTACGCCTTGCTCGCTTTACCACTCAATCTGAATAGGGGTACCTACGGGTACCAGTGATAGAAATTCATCCATCTCGTCATTAGTGAGGGCGATGCAACCATTGGTCCAATCAAAATGTTGAGTGAGGGGCGACAGCCAACCTAGGCCGTTTCGTTGTCCGTGAACCATGATAAACCCACCAGGCGAAACGCCGCGTTGCTGCGCATTTTGAGTATCAATTGTGTTTGGATAACTGACATGCATGGCGCGGTAAAATGAGGAGTCTTCCTTCACGTAGTCTAATGTATAAACCCCTTCGGGCGTTTTTTCATCGCCTTCTTGTTGTTTGTGGCCTTTGGGGTTGGCACCCAAAGCAATGCGATACTGGCGAATGGTTTTCCCATCGTGCATCAGGGCCATCATCCTCTCTGATTTATCAACGATGACTCTGTCCACCGCTTGGGCTTGATGAGGCAACGCGAGTAAAAGGCCGAACGTAAGACACCAAGGTTTAATCGAGGGGGGAATCATAAGAGCGCTTCCTTGCTTGATTCGATAAATGCAGAAGGGAAGGCTACCGCCTTCGTACGTTTGAGTAAATCAAGTTTAGTGGTGTGTAAGCGCTGAATATGGGTACTCGATGGCCCATTCCTCTTGGCGAATAGAGCTAGGACGGCTGGTGTATTTGAACGTTTTCCTGTTCATTTTATATTAATAAATACCCTTATAGTGTTCGTATCCTATCTCAGGGATAGTCTGTAAATTTGTACTTTTTTTGGTTGATTTTCAGATTGTTAAGTTTTAATTAATCTTTTCATGCACAACCTTGTGCACGTGAAATGCAATTCACTGTCACGTTTCACGAGTTCTATCGTGCGTTTTAGGGAAAAGATGCCGCTGTGTTTTAAGTTGTAAACAACAATACAGGCTGTATGAATTGTTTTGATACATAGGGTAGTCGCCTTAATTCCTTGCAAACCTATGCTTATTAATCAAAAGAGAGATGCAATGAAATCTTCAAAAATCGCAATGTTGACTCTGATGGGTGCAACTCTATCCAGCACAGCTGTTTTCGCTGATTCTGCTGCGCATACCGATCACGCGGTTGCCGACAGTGTGATCACTGAGCAGCGCGCTGCGCTGGCTAAAAACACCACCGGTGAAGGCTTTGGCCCACAGTCACCTCGTGATATCGATGCAAAAGTAGGCGAGAACACGGTTCAGTTTTCTACTGCGCCTAAGTCGTCTCAAATGAACCTGTGTAACATCCACTTCCATAAATACGCAGAACATAAAGGCGGTGAATTTACCAAGTTTATGGGGAATGGCGATGGCATGGGTAACGGTACAGGCTTTGCGTACAGCGGTAAGCTGAGCGCAGATGAGCTGAAACCAACAGCGCCTGCTTGCCCTAGCAGCCATGGTGGTCTGGTTCCTGGTGATACGATTGAAGTGCACTACGTGCATTCAACTGCGCAAGTTCATCCGGGTGAAACTTTGGGTGCATGCTTGAGCCCTTCTATCAACAATCCACAGCTACGTGTAGAAGCGCAGGTTTACGTGCTGGTTAATGATGACAAAGCACTTGATTTTGCTGAATTGGCCAAAGTAGGTGAAAAGAGCGGCTATCACCAAGCGCTAAACATTCCGAAAAACAGCGGAAGTCCAGTTGAGTACGCAGGTTCTACTACCGGTCCTAAGTACAACGAAGAAGGTTCTCCATTTCAAGTGACTTGGAGCGTTCGTCCGAAGGTACAAAAAGTAAACATCGCAACCGTAGGTGAGTGGTGTAAAGGTAACGAGTTTAACGAAGACCACGCGCACGGTGTTCGTAACTTGGTTATCAATCCAGCTTTGCTGTCGAACATGAAGTAAGACATGCATTGATGCTGATAAGAAGCCGGCCATAGCCGGCTTTTTTAGTCGCTGAATTTAGACTTTTTATCAGTAACTCTTTATGATGATGGCCGATGGAACGGATTTTAGGATGACAGGATGTCAAAGCTGCAATTCCGACAATGGCCCTCGTACCTTGCCCCAAGCTTGGTATCTATAGCACTCCTTTATAGCTTGATACAGTTGGCGGTAATGCCTTGTATGACGGTTAATAAAGAGCTGCAGGCATCCGCTAATCGTTTAAATGCCTTCCTTCCGATAAAAGTGACACCGACCACCCGTTGGGATCAGGTCATTGCTGGTGATAACTCACTTGGTTATGTGTATACCCTAACGCTTGCACTATCATCAGGTCGGGTCATGCCCACGATGCTGTCTGAAAGCCAGTACCTGATTGACTATGGGTGTGGGGATTCGGCGTTGCGCTCATACCTTGAAAACGATGTGAGGGTTTCTTTAACCCTACGCGATCAGTTAGGGGTATTGGTGCGCGTCATTAATTTGAATAAAAGCGACTGTAACGTTCTGTAAGTTGCTTTTAGGGATCGCTCTATTTCTTATGACAGGAAGTCAAACATGAAAAAAATACTACTACCTATCCTTACTGCAGGAATGCTTTGCTCGTTAGCCGGCTGCTCAGATATTAACGATGAGTTAAAGACGTTATCCGAGGACACTAACAAGCAGTTACCTAAAAAGCTCAACCCATTTGTAACAATGGAAAAAACGGAGTCTAAGGACCACGGGTTTAGCATCTTTTATACGATGACAAGGGTCACAGCCGAAGAAATAGATGACGACACCATAGCAACAACCAAACAAATGGTCGTTGATCTAACGTGTAAGGATGGAGATATAAAGGATTATCTCGAGCAAGACGTAGAAATCACCTATGTCCTGAATGATAAAAATGGCGAACATGTTCGTGATATTTCAGTGAAGAAGAAAGATTGCCCTGAGCTTTAACATCTGAATTATAGACATTGGAACATGGTATGAAACGGAATTTACTTGCCGCAGCTGTGATGGCTGCCAGTCTTACTCAATTAGCAGGCTGTCAGGTGCAGACCAGCGCCGAGACGTTAAATAAAGTATTTGAGTTTTCCCAACAAAATGCGCCGGCTGATACCATTCTGTATCTGCAAAGTAAGCACCTGCCGGATGCGGAAGGGGCGTATGATCTGACTCAATTACAAAGCGCTTTATCACTCTATGCTTCGAAAAGTGACTCAATGCCCTCTGCGTTGATGAATGTAAAAGCGTTTCTTGATCGCTTATCCGCGTTGGAAGATCAATCACCGGACACCTTATTAGAGCGCTTTGGCTTGGAAACGGGTTTTGGTTCAGTTGTATATCTTGATGGCTTAGCACCTGTGATGCACCTATCGGTTGCTGATTCGGAGCAGTTCTTAACAGGTATTCGCTCGCTCTCTGATGAGAATGAGTTAGAAGAAGTGAAGATCAATAATCAGTCGGTTCTGGTGATGCCTTTAGCCGCAAGTGATGAGCCTAAGCCTTCTGATGAGCAGATCTATTTAGCAGCTCGAGTGAGCGATGGGATCGGGACAATCACGCTCTTCACGGACAAAGACTCTGATCAGGTTAAGCAGCAAAGACTAGCGTTGGCGAAAGAGAGCGATTCTTTGTTAGATACACACCAGGTTAAGCAGCTAAAAGACACCTATCAATACCACCACGATGTCGTTGGGTTTATTGACTTGGTGCAACTTGCAACGAGTTTGTTAAAGCCTGAACAAAAAAGAGCCGGTCAGGATTTACTCGCGCACGATATCAACACTAAACCAGATGGTTTGATCGACGTGTGTGCCGATGATCTCATTCGTGTTGCGGGTAATACCCCACGAATCGTCATGGGCATGACCGATATTCAAAAAGAAGGTGACGCTTATACCGTTGATGTATCGGCGACACTCGAGATTGCCAACACTGATGTTCGAAACCAATTAATCAAGCTGAACGGGCATTTAGACCCTTCTGCTTTCTCATCCCAAGCATTGTTATCTCTTGGCCTTGGTGCAAATGTCGATAACTTTGTCACGGTTATGACGGGGCTTACCGGTCAGTTAAAGTCAGCTTCTTTCGAGTGTTCTGGTTTTCAAGCTAAAAAGGATGAGCTGATGGATGAAGATGCGGTCAAAAAAATTGCAACCTTTTCAGCGCTTGCATCCGGCCTTCAGGGGGCCTCTGTAGAGCTGTTTAGTGTTGATATGGATGCTAAAAAAGGCGAGCCATCGGGTATAGATGCCTTGATAACCGCCTATTCTAAAAACCCGCAGCAGCTTTTGAATTTGTCGGCGATGCTCAACAACACGGTTAACTTGCCTGATGATGGGACGGTTGTTGATCTAGATATGCCTGAAGCGCATCCGCTAATTCAAAAACTCGAGCTTAAAGCCGCGAAAAAAGAAAACACATTACTGATGTTAAGCGGTGAAACTTCACTTAACTCTGTGCAAAACGCGAGTACAGTTGAGCTTAATCAAAAAGGCATTTTGGGGCTTCGTGTGGATTATAAGGGTCTTCGCGCACGTGCTGCCGAAATGCAGGCCATTTTGGCAAACTCCGAAAAACCGAGCTCAGCAGGTTGCAGCCTGCTGCACACAACGGTTGTATCGATTAACCCATCCAGTGATTACGCTGATCTGTTGATGGGCTTTGAGGAGCAAGGTTTCACCCTTAATTCGAGTTATAAATTCTCGAAAGCACAAACGCATTCGTTTGAACCTGGTACTTATCACTTAGAGTCTTTGAGTCGCAAATGTGCTTGGGAATACGACAGTGAGATTGAGTTTAAAGACGATGGAACAGCCACCTTTACGCGCTCTGAGGAGCCTGGGTCTTGCCCTTTAAGTAAGGTGGAAAGTCATTGGACAAAAACGGGTCCGCAGATGGCGTTTACGATTGATCGTGTGACAAAGCGAAAAGATTGTTCAGCCGAGTGGAGTGAGTCAAAGCTTGGTGACCTTTCATGCGTTATAGTGAACCCGACCAAAGAGAGCTTTGAGTGTCGCATGGGCGACGATCACTATATGCGCTTTACGCGGCAATAGTTGTTTAATTTTTGTACGAGATGATTCGTAAAGATCAGATGTCCCACGATTTATTGAGTATTTAGGTAAAACTCTTATTTACCCATGACATTTAGATCGTTATTTTGTGCGCTGATGATCGATGGTGAATACCTAAACGGATGCTAGCGAATCAATAAAATTCATTACAGAGGAATATTAGGGAATAGCATGAATAAAAAAATGCTGGTAACAGGCGCTTTAGTAGTAGGCGCTACGCAATTAGTTGGATGTGGTTCTGATAGTGATCCGTTGACGATTTTCCAAAAAAACGCCCCTGCTGACACCATCATGTATGCTCAAGGCAAGCATGTTGCAGGCACAAGTGGCATGTACGATTTAGACAAGATCCAATCGGCTCTTTATCGTTTGCTCATGATGGATGGTATTCATCAAGACAATGAAGCCAAAAAGACCTTTCGCTCTTTGCTTGATAAGCTGACAACACTGTCTGAACAAGATGCTGATAATGCGCTTAAGTCATTTGGCTTAAAAGACGGCTATGCATCAGCTTTCTACTTGGACGGTATCGCACCTGTCTTGCAATTCGAATTGGAGAACGATGAGCAATTCATCAAAGGTGTTCAAGACTTAGTGTCTGATACCGAAAGCTTGAAATTCGAAGAGCAAACCATCGGCGGTAAGAAAGTTCAGGTTCTGCCTTTCAAATCAAAAGATGAAAATACCGAAAGCTCAACATCAAAAGGGCCTCAGCAGTTATTCCTAGCGGTACGTGCTGAAGAGGGTATTGGTACGATTACCATCTTTACCGATAAAGATGCTGACGAGCAGAAGGAACAGCGCTTAGCCATTATCGAAGAACCAAAGCCTCTTTCTGATACAGACCGCATCGAATCCCTGGAGAAGAAGTACAACTTTACTGAGAACATGGTGGGTTTTGTTGACCTAGTCCAGTTAGCGACCAGTGTTGTAAAGCCTGAAACAACGCGCGCAGGTAAAGATTTCTTAGCGTGGGATGGCCCAAATTCAAGTCAGGGTTTACCGCCCGTGTGCGCTGATGAAACCATTTCATTAGTCAAAAATGTGCCTGAGTTGGTAGTGGGTTATACCCAGTTAGAAAGCGACGGCAGTAAGCTCAAAATGGACTCTACGATGATTCTTAAAATTGAGAATCAGAAAGTGCGTGATGAGCTTAAAAAGTTAAACGGTCACTTGGATAGCTCAATGCTGAACTCTAATGCCATCATTGCGATGGGTCTGGGTTTAGACATGGATCAATTGGTTCCATCGTTGACGAATCTGTGGACTCAATTTACCGGCGCTACTTTTGAGTGTCCGGCGCTGCAGCAAGCTCAAATGCAAGCTCAGCAAGCTAACCCTGCTATGTTAGGCATGTTCACGTCATTTGCATCTGGCGTACAAGGTGTATCGTTCGAGTTGTTTGATGTGAACTTTAATGAAGAAGGTGAGCCAAGCGATGCTGACTTCATTATCACGGCCGCTACTAAGCAACCAAACCAGTTGGTAGGTTTGACGGCGATGGCCGGAATGCCTCTGCAATTACCAGCAGATGGTTCAGCGATCAGTCTTCCATTGCCACCTAATGCTCAGCTCCCAGAAGGTGTTGACGTTAAGGCCGCAATGAAAGAGAAAGAAGTTGTTCTTTTCATGGGTAAAAAAGCAACTGAAGTCTTTGAAGGTAAAAACAATGATGCCCTTAACCACGACGGCATCATGAATGGTATGTTCAATTACAACAAGTTGTTTGATTTGGCGTCCAAAGGTGCACAGCTGATTGGCGCGGCCAAGTACAGCGACTCTTATGAGTGTGCTACCGCACGTGAAGCTGTGATGATGTGGGATTCCGCTGTAGATTACGCAAACTATGATATGCGCTTTAACGATGAAGGCCTTGTCATCAAAAGTGCTGGCCAAGTGAGCAGCCGTGAAGCTGCCGCGTTCAAGCCAGGTAAGTATCAAGTGGAATACCTGTCTGATGGTTGCGAGTGGGTTGTTGAAGGCAAAGAAGAACTGAAAGAAGATGGTACCGGTTCTTACTCTAGCCTAAGCGATGATCAATCGTGCGCACTGACTGAAGTGGCTTACACATGGACTAAGACCGGTCCTATGATTGAGTTCAAGGATGACAGCGTTCAATACCGTGAGCAGTGTTCAGATGAGCTGGTTGACGATGAGAAATCGGAATACTCTTGCTTGATCCTAAGCACCAACGAGAAAGGCTTCGAGTGTCTTTACGGTGTAGAAGAGGGTGAAGGTGAGCTTTACCGCTTTACGCGTCAGTAATTAATCGCCTGCGTTAAAGTAAAAGAGCCTCATCATGAGGCTCTTTTTGGTTAATGGCTTTAACCTTACTTTTCCAAACTGGCGAGATACGCCCGCCAGCCACCCAAATGGGTTATCTCTTTTGAGTCTTTTAACCCCGCGGGTTCACAGATAAAACCCGATACCCAGCGTCCATCGGCTAACTCCACCTTACCAATCCCCAGTGGTGCTGGGATGCCTGCAACAAAGCTACCCAATTGAGCCGTTGGTATTTTCCACACCTCGACATCAATCGCTTGGCCTTGCGTTTCGCTGTTCACCAAAGCAGGGCGAAGCGGCGGGCCGCCGGCTAACGCATAAAGGCGATAGCTGGGTGAAGTTGTGGTGCTTTGTAGTAGTGTGGCACCGCGTTCGGTGAGCTGCCAATTAAGTGGTTGGCCAGAGAGATGCGCCCCGCAGACCAGCAGTTCCACTGAGTCTAAGTCCCCCACTTCTTGGTTGCTAAGTGTAGGGTTAGCAATGCCTGTAGCCCCTTGTGGTAGCAGGAATAAGGTCTGAATGCGGTTGGCGATGGACAGTAATTGCCGGTCGCTGAACGCAGGTCCCACCACGGTAACACCGAACGGCATTTGATGAGTGATCTGTGTGGGCACAGCCACCGAGGCCATATCCAAAAGGTTCATAAAGTTGGTGTAAAAGCCGAGCTGGCTGTTCCGGAGAATGGGCTCCTCGAGCACCTCCTCAATGGTGAAGTGTCGTCCAGCCGTTGGGGTGAGTAAACAATCAAGTGATTCCATTTGCGCTTTGCAAAGCTGGTTTAAGTCATTCAAGCGATACTGTGCTTTAAAAAGCTCAGTGGCTTTGGGGGTGCGGCCTTGCTCGACAATGGTGCGCACGACAGGGAAGACCGACTCTGGGTTGGTCTGGAGCATCTGTTCTGTTGCTATAAAGCGCTCGCTGACCCAAGGACCCTCGTAAAGCAGTTTTGCGGCTTCATCGAATGGAGCGTAGTCGATCTCGATCAGGGTGTGACCGTCGGCTTTAAGCGTCTCTAACGTGGCGTTGTACGCCGCTTGGTATTCAGTGCTGCCAAAAAAGTCGAGCTGATCGTTTGGAATAACACCGATGGTGAGCGCACCTTGGCGTCGTCCATACTGGCGAGCTTGGTTTTGAAATGGATTTTTACGGCTGTATCCATCGCGTATATCAAACCCTTCGGCGGCGCTTAAAACGACATTGGCATCGTCGCTGTTAAAGGCAAAAATGCTGATGCAATCCAATGTTCTGCAAGCGGCCACCATGCCGGTCGCCGAGAGTAAACCGATGGTCGGTTTTACGCCGATTAGGTTGTTAAAACACGCTGGGACTCGTCCAGAGCCTGCGGTATCAGTCCCCAAACTGAATGTGGCTAACCCAAGACCTACGGCAACAGCCGAGCCCGAACTTGAACCGCCGCTGACGTAATCTTTGTTAAAGCTGTTTCGGCAAGGGCCAGCAAAGGAGCGGGTGCCATTTAGCCCTGTGGCAAATTGATCGAGATTGGTTTTGCCAACCGGAATCGCGCCAGCATCAATCAACTGCTGAACCACACATGCAGAGTCATCTGGTTTGTATGTAAAAGGTTCGCACCCTGCTGTGGTTGGAATACCGGCCAGATCAATATTGTCTTTGATCGCAAACGGCACGCCCCAAAGTGGATGAGTCTCGATCGGTTTCTGCTTTAACGCATCAAGGTAAGGGCTGATCTCCTCCTCGGTCAGTAGGTGCAGGAAGATTGTGTGATCTTCCGCAATCTTAGCTCTAGCGCGTATGTCGGCGAAAACCCCGTCTGGGGTGCGAACACCACTTTGATAATCCTTGTGTAGGTCCGCTATGGTCATCGAATGCTGAGCGGCACCGGGCAGCGGTGTAAAGTCGTGAGTCGTGTTCATGCGGATTCCTCCATGATGATTAAAGCTTGGCCTGCTTGGATTTTTTGTCCGGAAGTGATCAAGACCTCAGTGATTGTCCCGCTGCACGGTGCAAAAATAGGGATCTCCATTTTCATGGATTCAAGGACTAACAGCTCTTGCCCTTGTTGCACGGTATCGCCTTGATGAACATTGGCTTGCCATACGCTGCCCGATACGGGGGAATCACACACCATGGCGTCTTCTGGCCATTGTGTGTCGATCGTGATGACTGCCTCTTCTTTGGTTTCGTAATTGAACTGACCGTCTTTGTGCCAGCGGGCAAGCTCCTCTTCAAAGGCAAGGTCTCGCTGGGTTTTGAACTGATCGATTTCGCTTTGATGTTGCGCCACAAACGCATCATATTCACTTAGGCTAAAGGTCGTCTCTTCGATGGTGATGGGGTAGTCCCCATTCGGGAAGTCACGACGAATCTGGGTGAGCTCCTTGTGTGAGACTTCGTAAAAACGGATCTGATCAAAGAAGCGTAACAGCCAAGGTTGGGTAAATTCGCGGGTGTGTTTGTAGCGATTCCACATCTGTAAGGTGCGGCCCACAAACTGATAACCGCCGGGGCCTTCCATGCCGTAAACACACAGGTAAGACCCACCGATCCCCACTGAGTTTTCAGCTGTCCACGTTCTTGCTGGGTTGTACTTGGTGGTCACTAAACGCTGGCGAGGGTCAATTGGGGTGGCTACCGGTGCGCCTAAGTACACATCCCCTAAGCCCATTACAAGGTAGGAAGCCCCAAAGACGATCTCCTTAACCGCCTCGATGCTATCAAGGCCATTGATACGGCGGATAAACTCAAGGTTACTTGGACTCCACGGGGCGTTTTTACGCACGGATTGATCATACTTATCAATCGCAAGCTGGCAGGCTTTGTCATCCCACGAAAGGGGGATATGCACAACGCGAGATGGAACACTCATGTTTTCAAGCTGTGTCGCGAGTGTACGCTCGGCTTTGTGAAGGTGAGCTAGCAAGGTATCAATCGAAAGCTGCTTGGCATCGTAATGCACCTGCAAAGATCGAATACCGGGCGTGAGCTCTCGCATGCCATCCAATGGGTGTTGGCGAAGCCATTGCATCAGGGCATGAGCTCTAAAACGCAGTCGAATATCGAGCTGCTGTGGGCCATACTCAACCAACAAGAAATGATCGCCAGCGGCACGGTAGACCACGGTTTCGCCCACATCCTCTTGGTGTAGTTGGGAGATGACGGGGGTGGTGATGGCCACGTGCGGGATCTGTTTTTCCAGATGCTGCAAAGCCTGAATAGCGTTGCATTGATGTGTTTCAAGCTCTACCGCATCCTGCAACGCCACCGGTATGAACCGCACTTTGGAACCGGCTTTGAGTTGGCCGAGTTTCCAAAGATCTGCACTGATCACGGTTGCAGGGCAGACAAACCCGCCCAGTGAGGGGCCGTCTGGGCCGAGGATAACGGGCATGTCGCCGGTAAAGTCGATGGTGCCAAAAGCGTACGCATTATCGTGAATGTTTGACGGATGAAGACCGGCCTCTCCGCCGTTTTTGCGTGCCCAATTGGGTTTGGGGCCAATCAACCGTACACCGGTACGGCTGGAGTTGTAGTGCACCTCCCAAGTGTGATCAAAGAAGGTTTCGATGTCCTCTTGGGTGAAAAAATCCGGCGCACCGTGTGGGCCATAGATGACGCGAATCTCCCAATGGCCGGATTCACAGGCGCTTTGAAAAGCCGCTAACTCAGCTGCCTGCAGCGTTAGCGGATTGGTCTTGTTGTGTAGATCGGCTTTCGGTGTATCCACTAATCGAATCACGTCGCCGGTGCGAAGTGCTCGCCCGTTGTGTCCGCCAAATTGACCCAGTGTGAAGGTTGAGCGCGAGCCTAAATAATCCGGGCATTGGATGCCGTCTTTTATGGCCAAATAGCTTCGTGCGCCTTTGCCTTGAATGCGCCCAAGCTTGAGCGTTTGACCGGCTTTAATCGTGACGCATTGCCATTGTGGAAACGGCTGCTCATCCAAGGTGGCATCAATCATCGCACCGGTAAGCGCGACCTCGGTGTCTTTGCTAAACAGCAGTTGTGGCCCCGACACGGTGATCTCAAGCCCTGCGGCGTTCTCTGGGTTATCAAGAAGTCGGTTGGCCAAAGCAAACGAGCGTTGATCGAACGGACCACTGGGTGGTACGCCAACATCCCAATAGCCACTGCGTCCAGATAAATCCTGAACCGTGGTTTGGGTTCCTCCTTGCAGTACATCGATGCGTGAGGGGGTAAATGAAAAGGTGTTTAAGTAGCGAGTGGTGATCTTCCCTTGGCGCAGTACTTCATCCTCAAGGAGGGCAATCAAGTAATGTTGATTAGTGACACTGCCGTAAAGAGTGGTGTCTCTTAATGCGTTGGATAACCGTTCTAAGGCTTCGTCACGGGTATCGGCGTGTGCGATCACTTTGGCGAGCATCGGGTCAAAGTAAGGTGCGACGCTAATACCGCTCTCTAGCCAGTGATCAATGCGAATGCCGTTACGCTCTGGGAAGTGGACGGCGGTGAGTTGATCAGCACTGGGTTGGAAATCTCGATAGGGGTCTTCGGCGTAAACACGCACCTGTACGGCATGGCCTTGAGGGAATAGGGCGGCTTTCAAGGTCGCAAGTTTGGGTAATTCGCCGGACGCTAATTGTACCATCCACTCTACAAGATCCACCTTGTACACCATCTCGGTGACGCCGTGTTCAACCTGCAGTCGGGTGTTGACCTCCAAAAAGTAGAACTGGTCGGTATCGGTGTCGTAGATAAACTCGACGGTGCCGGCATTGCGGTAATGGGCCGCTTGTAAGAGCTGCTCGGCGGTGTGGTGCAGTGTTTCGGCAAGCTCCGGCTTAAGATGGGGGGCTGGGCACTCTTCAACCACTTTTTGGTTGCGTCTCTGGCTTGAGCAGTCGCGCTCGCCGATGGCGATCGCTTGGCCTTCGCCATCGCCAAACATCTGAACTTCGATGTGGCGTGCGTTTTGGATAAATTTCTCTAAAAAGACGCCATCATCGGAGAAGTTATTGGCCCCTAAGCGTTTGATCGAATCAAAAGCGCGCGTTAACGCAGCGGAGGATTCACACAGTTGCATCCCAATTCCGCCACCGCCTGCGGTGGTTTTCAGCATGACGGGGTAGCCGATCTGTTCGGCGGCCTGAAGCGCCTCGGCTAAAGTGGTGATCAGATCGGTGCCGGGCAAAAGTGGCACATTGGCTTTCTCGGCTAGGGCGCGTGCCTCGTGTTTTAAGCCAAATTGACGAATCTGCTGTGCGGTTGGGCCGATAAAGGCGATTCCGGCGGCTTCACAGGCCTCCACAAATTGGGCATTTTCACTTAAAAAACCATAACCTGGGTGGATCGCTTGTGCGCCACTTTTCTTGGCAATGTCGAGCAGCTTTTGGCCATCAAGGTAGGTGTTAGCCGCCGGACCATCGCCCAAACTGTAGGCTTCATCGGCGTGTTGAACATGAAGACTTTGCACATCGCAATCGGCGTATACGGCAACCGATGTGATTTGCATCGCTTTTAAAGTACGGATAATCCGAGTGGCAATGGCACCGCGGTTGGCGATCAGCACTTTTGTAAACATGGAGCACCTGTTTCCGGGCCGTCCCGGAATCTGTTTTCACTGTGAGGTCGTCCACACAGGGATTAATCGGTCAGTTCCAGATCGCTACATCTATCGGGGTTGGGTTGTAGCCGTTGCAAGGGTTGTTCAGCTGTGGGCAGTTGGAGATCAGCACAATCACATCCATCAAAGCCGTAAGCTCTACGTATTTACCGGGGGCTGAAATGCCGTCGGCAAAGGTCAAACCGCCCTCTGGGGTGATGGGGACATTCATAAAAAAGTTAATGTTGTGGGCGATGTCGCGTTTGTGCAGACCGTATTCGGGGTGTTCGGCAATCGCGAGCATCCAGCTATCACGACACGCATGCATACAGCGCTTTTCCAAGTCATAGCGCACGGTGTTGCTCTCGGTGGCGCAGGCTCCGCCTAAGGTATCGTGACGGCCACAGGTATCCGCAGTGATCTCAAGTAAGGGGTTATTGAGGTTGGAGCGTAAAACCGACCCGGCGGTTAAATACACATTGCCTTGTTCGCGTACGGTATCGGTTGCGCTGTAACGCTCTTGCGGGTCGTTGGCATTAAAAAACAAGGTATCGGCCGCTTGGTTGCCTTCAAGGTCGGTGATACGAAAAGTTTGACCGGCTTTAATGCGGCCTATGTAGTAATCACCGGCTTTGACGTGTTGCACCGCGTGGGCGGTGTCGTGGGTAAGTGGGCTTTCTTTGATCATGTTCATCCCCTTAGCGGCCAATGTGGTAAAGGTCGTTATTTTGGAAGCCTCTTAGGTTTTCGGCGCATGCGTTTTTGCAGGTGTCGTCCTCTTGAACCGGTGCGGCTGTCCCCAGTGCGATTTCGACTTGGCCCTGTGGGTAGGCTTTCGCGCGCTCCAAAGGGTGAGGGCAGGTGTGCAACATCACGAGGGTGTCCATCTCGAATCGCAGCGTGACTTCGTGCCCTTGAGTGGATTGATCAACAAGGCGCATGTTGCCTTGTTCATCGGTTGTGACTTGGCTAAACCAGTTGATGTTGGCGGCAAGGTCAGCGGCGCTTAGCCCGTATTTGGCCAGCTCGACCAAAAAAGCATCGTGCCCGTTTTGTAGCCAGTCATTGCGGTCGTGTTGGTAGTCCCGAAGACCCCATTGTTTGATGTGACTTGCATGGCTGTTACCGCATACGGTGTCGTGCCACCCAAGAGAATCCTCCACCACTGAGGCAAAAATCCGCCCCATATCGGAGTAAAGGCAATGGCCTTGGGTCAGCTTAAACGTGTGCTGGCATTTAAGGGTATCGGGTGCGTTGTAGCGCTCCAGCATATTCTCGGGGTTGTAGAACAACATCCCGACATTTGAGTGGTTGGACACGTTTTTCAAACGCATCACGGTGCCTTTGCGCATGCGCAGCGACCAGTGCGCACCGCTGGGTAAATAGGTGGTGTAGTTGATCTGATCGATCAAAGACGATTCAGACATCACAATCTCCTTAACTTAGGCGGCAACCGGAGTTGGCCTGATGGACTGTTGAAGGTGTTGATAGGTTGAGCTGGCTATCTCACCCACGTTTAGGTCGTAGGTGATGGTGGCCCCATAGGCGTTGGGGGCGTGTGGGTCATACCGAAGTTTGTCGAACACCCACAAGCGCGTACCTAAGTAGAACCCCTCTTTAAGGTCGTGCGTGACCATAAACACGGTCAGCTTGTACTGCTCCCAAAGCGAGAGGACAAGGTCGTGCATATCTGAACGAATGCCAGGGTCAAGTGCGCCAAAAGGCTCATCCAGCAGTAGGATTTTGGGTTTTCCAAGTAGGGTTTGGGCGATGGCGAGGCGTTGACGCATACCGCCGGATAGCTCAAGTGGGTATTTATCCAACGCATGCTGAAGGCCAACGCGCTCTAGCATCTCTAGGGCTTCGTCGCGTGCTTGGGCTTTTGCATTCCCGAACAGGTAGCCAGTTACGCCTCGTCGTTGAAACCCTTTGGTGGCCATTACGTTGGCCAACACATTCATGTGCGGAAACACCGAGTATTGCTGGAACACAATGCCACGATCGGGGCCTGGTTCTGATGGGATAGGGTGATCATCCAGTTGCAGCTCACCCTGGCTTGGCGTTTCGGTGCCCAGCAGCATTTTCAGGAAGGTGCTTTTACCACACCCTGATGCGCCCACCATGGTGATGAATTCGCCTTCCTTCACCTGCGTATTGATGTTTTCTAGGACGGTATGATCACCGAAGCGTTTCCATAAATTACGGGCGTGAATCATGATTGACCTCCTTGATGCCAAGGGAACAGAGCCTTGCTGAGTCGTGCGAGGGCATAATCGATCACAAAGGCGAGTAGGGTGATCCAAGCCACATAGGGGATGATCACATCCATCGACAGGTAACGACGGACCAAAAAGATGCGGTACCCCAACCCATCGGTCGAGGCGATGGCCTCAGCGGCGATCAAAAATAGCCAACCAGCACCGAGGGACAAGCGCACAGCGTCGAATAAACGAGGCATCAGTTGTGGCAGCATCACGCGTACCAGAATTTGCGAGGTGTTTGCCCCAAGCGTTTGGGCTTTGACCAACTGCTCGCTGGGGATCTCTTCAGCGCGACGCTGAATGTCTCGTGCGATGAAGGGGGTGATCCCCACCGCAATCAACACGACCTTGGAGAGCTCGCCAAGTCCAAAGACGATGAACAAGATGGGCAAAAGCGCCAGTGGCGGGATCAGCGACAGCACCGTTAATAAAGGTGAGAAACCGGCTCTGACCAGTGGCAGTGCACCGGTAAACAACCCCATCGCAAGCCCGAGGGTGGCCGCAATGGCCACACCGTACCCTAAGCGCGTTAAGCTGCTCAGTGTGTCTTGCCAAAAGAGGTATTCGCCTGTGCGTTTACTCGGCTCAAACGCCATGCGCTCAATGGCGCTGCTCATCTGAGTAAAGCTGGGTAACAGCTTGTCATTGGCGTTTTCGGCCAAGCGCATGTCCGAGCCGATCATGTACAGCACAATCAAAGCCGCAAAGGGCAGCAGTGCTAATAAGACCGCGCTGGCGCGAGACGGTGTGTAATTAATCAGACGTTTCATGATAGATCCAACTAAGCGGCAACCTGAGTTGCCGCGTTAACGATTACAGAGCGCCGTCTGCCGCCATTTGCATGAAGCTTGGGTTGAATCGCAGTTGGATATTGTCTGGGTTACCGTACACACCGGACGGTGTTTCGATACCAATGAAACCTGCATCCGGTGCGCCATCGCCCAATAAACCATGATCGAATGAGAACTCAGCCACATGCGCCATCGTGGTTTTTAGCTGATCGCTGTTGGTGAGTTCCAAGGCGCTGGTTGGGGTGTAGAACATCTCGGTGCTGGCCAGTTGGTCGTTGTAGCCTGCAAGGTCGGTACCTGACGCTTCGGCCATGTAGGTTTTGGCCGCATTAGCGGTGTCTGAATCCCCTTGCATTAGGCCCATGATTTCATACCAAGCGCCGACCAAGGCTTTGCCAAGTTCGGGATGATCGTTCAGCGTTTGGGTGTTGATCACCATCATGTCGATGATTTCGCCCGGGATTTGAGATGAGTTAAACACCTCTTGGCTGTTTGGCATCGAATTGATCTCACTGAGCAGAGGGTTCCACGTCACCACCGAGGTCACATCATCCGTACCGTACACGGCAACCATATCCGCATCGGAGGTGTTCACAACGGTGACATCCGCTTCGCTCATGCCCACGCTGTCCAAAGCGCGTGCGAGCAGGTAATGTGAAACGCTCAGCTCAACCAGATTCACCTGCTGGCCTTTAATGGCCTCAAGCGAGTCAGCCCCTTTTAGAACCACACCGTCATTTCCGTTAGAGAAGTCCCCAACGATCAGAGCCGTGCTATCGACACCGCCGGCGGCTGGGATAGTCAAGGCATCCATGTTGGTCATGGTGCAGGCATCAAATTGACCCGCCGTGTATTGGTTGATGGATTCAACATAATCGTTGATCTGAACCACTTCGATCTCGATACCGTATTTATCGGCCCACTTTTTGACGATGCCTTGTTCAGCACCATAAGCCCATGGCATCCAGCCAACGTAGATCGACCAGCAAACTTTGAAGGAATCGGCGGCCATCGCCGAAGTGGAGAGCAGTAAAGACAAAGACAACGCGCACAGTCGTTTCATGAAAAACCTCTCGTTCGTTCCGGTGGCAAAGCTGCCACTGTGTTCAGGTTGCGTCGGTAAATGGAGTACCCCTGGCGCTTACGCCAAACGAGTCTCCCGGGCTTTTGTCCCGCCGTGTAACCTGTACTCGAACACGCCTGTTCGAATCGAAAGGTCGAGTGCTCTTGGACCAGACGTTGATAGCATCAACCGGAACCCTAGCGCTCTATTTATCCAGATTGTTTGTCACGTAATGCAAGGGTACGGACACTTTTGTCACAGCAAAAATAAGTCCTGTTTTTATAAAGTGCTTATTAAACAGTTGGTTATATGAATTTTTGTATGGTTCGATAATATAGTTCTGGTTCTGTAGCTTCTGTCTTGCTCTAACTCGGTGCACAATACCTCTGCACATTGCACTCTTTTAGACGCACACCCCAAAAGGATGGTAAATGGAAGGTTTAGCGCTTTCGCACTATGGATTTTTCTTTTTAACGGCGATCTTACTGGCCCTAACGCCTGGGCCGGATAACCTGTTTGTTCTGCTTCAATCGGCGCGGTTTGGCCATCGTGCCGGCCTTAGTATTATTGCCGGTTTATGCACCGGGCTTTTGGGTCACACGCTTGCGGTCTTGCTGGGGGTGGCGGCCCTTCTGAAAGCATCGGCTTTAGCGTTTACCGTGTTAAAAGTCTTGGGGGCGCTTTATCTGGTGTATTTGGCCTACAAAGCTTGGACGGCGCCTGTCGGCACTTCATCAGCATCGCAACCTGACGTACAAGGCGCGAACACGCAAGCGCCATCACTCTGGCGTTACTACCGTACCGGTGTGTTGATGAACCTCACCAACCCTAAGGTGACTTTGTTCTTTTTGGCGTTTCTCCCGCAATTTGTGAACCCTAGTGTAGGTAGGGTAGAGGTGCAGATTGTGATCTTTGCGGCCTTGTTTATCATCGCGGCCATACTGATCTTTACCGTGCTTGCTTATGTGGCCAGTGCTTTATCGAAAGTGCTTTTCTCAAAACCCATCTACGAGCGTTGCTTAAATCGATTAGCCGCGACCGTCTTTGGGGCGTTGGCGGTCAAGCTTATGATGAGCCGCGTTCACGATTAACCCTAACGATTTGATCTTTAAGGATGCTGGTTTTTCTCTATAATGCCCTACACCTTAACAACCGTATGTAGGGCATCGGGCGCTGCTCGGTAACGATAATAATCGGCCTGTAATCGACGTGGATCTTGATCATGACGTACCCAAAATTTGAATCCGATGCGGATGTCATCGCCTTTGTTCGCTCCTACACCTCTGTGTTTTCTGATGCAGAAACCCTCATCGTGGAGGAGATCGGCGACGGTAACATCAACTTCATCTACCGAGTTAGAGGCGACATCGAGAGCGTCATCGTAAAGCAGGCCTTGCCGTTTGTTCGCATTATTGGGGATGGTTGGCCGCTCTCGCGGGATCGAATTCGCATTGAAGCCGAAGTCCTTAAAACCGAAGGGACGTGGGCACCACAATACGTGCCCAAGGTGTTCGCGTTTGACCCTGATGAGTCGGCTTTCATTATGGAAGACGTGGGCGATCACGAGAACTTGCGCCATGCTTGGATTGCCCGTCACCCGCTGCCGGATTTGGCTCGTCATTTAGGTGTGTTTTTGGCCGAGACCTTATTCCATACCTCCGACTTTTATCTGGATTACGAGGCGAAAAAGCGTGCGGTTGCTAACTACATCAATCCGGATCTTTGTAAAATTACCGAAGACTTATTCTTCTGGGACCCTTACTGCGACCACGAGCGCAACAGCATCAACCCAGCCGTTAAATCCGTGGCGCAAAGCCTATGGCAGGATGAACCCCTGAAACTTGAGGTCAACCGCTTAAAGTACCGCTTTATGACAGGTGCTGAAGCGCTGCTGCACGGGGACCTTCACGCAGGTTCGGTCTTTGTTCGTGCGGACAGCACCAAGGTGATTGACCCGGAGTTTGCCTTTTATGGGCCTATGGCTTTTGATGTCGGCTCGGTGATCGGTAACTACCTGTTAAACATCGCCGGTCAATTTGGCCTTGAAGGCGATGCCAAGGCGCGTGCGGATTACCAAGCGCATCTGTATGAGTCGATCCAAACTCTGTGGGTGACGTTTAAAACACGCTTCTTGAAGCGCGTATCCGAGAAAACCGATGAGCCAACGTTCCAGTCGGCGGCGTTTGCCAAAGATTTTCTAGATCGGGTGTGGCATGAGTCGGTCTCTTTTGCCGGTACCGAGATGATCCGTCGCACAATTGGTCTTGCGCATGTGGCGGATCTGGATCGGATTGACGATGAAGCCTTACGTGCCAAATCCGAGCGTTGGGCCTTGCTGTTGGGGCGTGAAATGATCCTCACGGCGGATCAGATTGCATCGCCAGAGGCCTTGGTGGCGCTTGCCAAGGATTGGGAATATTAACCCGGATGTGACATTTGCGTGAATTAGATCTTAGCGGCTGGAAAAACCCTACCCAAGCCGCTAGATTACTGCGCTGATTGGTTAAGGAATAGGACACCATGATTAAAGCCCGAGGTTTAGCCCGCTTTTATTACGCAACCCAATATTCAATTAAAGGGTTAAAAGCGGCGTTTCGTAATGAGCCTGCATTCGAGTATGAGGTGTACGCTTTTATTGTGCTGTTTCCGGCCTCCTTTTTTGTGGCGCAAAGCCCAACGCAGTGGGCTTTGCTAGCCGGCAGCTTATTCATGGTTTTGGCGTTTGAGCTGATTAATTCGGCGATCGAAGCCGTGGTGGATCGAGTGGGTGTCGAGTTTCACGAGCTGGCCGGTCGTGCTAAAGATTTAGGATCAGCAACGGTCATGATGGGGCTCTTTATTGTGGCGATCTGTTGGGGATCGGTCATCGTCGAAAATCTCATGGGTGGCTAATGCCCCCATGATTTTTCCGCTCTAGCACTGCCAATGGCTGCTTTTGCAGCTCTTTTAGGCGGCAGCATCCCTGGTTAGAGTCTTTTCTACAATTGCTTTGAGTTCCGGTATGCAAGAACCACAGTTGGTACCGCATTTTAAGGTGGCACCTAGTGATTCGGCTGAGTCGGATTTGCCCTCCAGCAAGGCGTTGATGATGGTTTGCTCGCCCACCTGATAACACGAGCACACGGTGCGTCCCGTTTGGCTGGCAGGGGCTGCCGGTACGCCCGCTAACAGGCGAAGGCGGTCGGTCGAAACATCAAAGCATTCACCCAGTTGCTCATTAACCCAATGCCGATCACAGTTAGGGCGGTTTGGCTCACCCAGTAGCAGCACCACAAGGCGGGTCTTCACAAAGCCCGCGGCACTCAAATACCGCCCTTCGGTATCGCTTAAATGCACCCACTCGTCTACTTCTGGAAAGTTGTTTTTAAGCCAATCAAGATCGGGTAGGCGATCCTCACTGATCAGCTCCCACGCCGTGCCTTTACTTAGAGGCGTTTTAAACCAGATAAGGTCTTCGTCCGGCTTAAACGCAGCTGTGGTAAAGAGCAAACCTTGCCACATCGCAGGCAGAGCGCTGACATTCACCGGGCTTTGTTTGAACTCGGGCTGACCCGATATCGGGTCGACTTCGGCTTTCACAACGCTGTTTACACGCGCTTGGCTGGCAAATTGATCTGTCCAGTGCATCGGTACAAACACCGAGTCTTTACGCACCGCTTCGGTGACTTCGGCGCGCGCTACGTATCGGGTTTGCTGGTGAGTAATACTGACCAATTGATCATCTTCAATCAAACGATGCTTGGCTGAGTCCGGGTGGATTTGTACGCTGGGTAAACTGATGTGCTCCAGTAAGCGAGCCGCTTTGCCGGTACGCGTCATGGTGTGCCACTGGTCGCGGATACGGCCGGTGTTGAGCATCAACTCGCTGGCCTTAGGTGCGTGCACTGGCAAACGAGGTTGAACCGCCACTAAATTGGCTTTTCGGTTCGGTGTAAAAAAAAGACCATCATCAAAAAAACGCTGACGGCCGTTTGGGTAGGCCTGATTAACAGGCCATTGAATCGGTTTGAGCGCGTGGTAAGCAACGTCAGAAATATCGGCCAAGCCACTGATATCAAAATCCCGCTCGTGATCGTTTTCAAAGCCCGATAGTGCTGCGTGCTCGCGGAAAATATCGGCATTACTGGTGTACGAGAAGGCCTCTTCAAAGCCCATGCGTTTGGCAATATCGCACAGGGCTTGCCAATCGTGGCGGGCCTCCCCAGGTGGGGTTAAGTAACCGCGCTGGCGGGAGATAAAGCGCTCCGAGTTTGTGACGGTGCCGTCCTTCTCGCCCCAAGTGGTGGCGGGCAGTTTTACATGGGCAAAGGCACTGGTATCGGTGTGTTCCAGTGCATCGGACACCACCACCAACTCGCAATTACCTAAAGCTGCTTTAATCCGATCCGCATCTGGCATCGAGACAACCGGGTTGGTGGCCATAATCCAGACGGCCTTGATGCGCCCATCCAGCATCGCATCAAACATATCCACGGCTTTTAAACCTTCGGTTGTGGCCATATTGGGGGCCTGCCAAAAGCGTTGCACGCGCTCGACATGCTCAGGCTTTTTAAAGTCCATATGGGCCGCCAACTGATTAGCCAATCCGCCGACTTCTCGGCCACCCATTGCGTTGGGTTGGCCTGTGATGGAAAAAGGGGCAGCCCCTTTTCGGCCGATCTTGCCTGTCAGCAAGTGGCAGTTAATGATGCTGTTGCCTTTATCTACGCCCGATGAAGATTGGTTAATGCCCTGTGAAAACAGAGTCACGACATTGGTGCGCTCGGTAAATAACCGGTAAAATTCACCGAGGGCGTCCTCATCAAGATCGCAATCGGCCGCTGTTTTAGAAAGGGTTTGACCTTTAACCGAATAACAAAATGCTTCAAACCCATTGGTGTGATCATTCACAAACACAGGGTCGTGTGCATTGGTGGATAGGATATGCTCTGCAAGGCCATTAAACAGATACGCATCACTGCCAGGGCGAAGCGGTAGATGAAGATCGGTCAAGTCACAGGTGGCAGTGCGTCTTGGGTCGATGACCACGACCTGCATGTTTGGCTTGTTCTCTTTGGCTTTGGCCAAGCGCTGATACACGATGGGGTGTGCCCATGCAAGGTTAGATCCGGTTAAGATGACCACATCGGCATGGTTTAAATCGTCGTAGCAGCCCGGCACGGTATCCGTACCAAAGGCCCGTTTGTGTGCCACCACCGCCGAGGCCATACACAAGCGTGAGTTGGTATCGACATTGGCGGTACCCATAAAGCCTTTAATCAGCTTATTGGCCACATAGTAATCTTCGGTCAGGATTTGGCCCGACAAATAAAACGCCACTGAGTCTGGGCCGTACTTATCAATAATGGCTTTGAAGGAATCTGCGACATGCGCTATGGCGGTGTCCCAGCTGACCTGTTGGTGATTGATCATGGGGTGGAGTAAACGGCCTTGGTGATCAACCGTTTCATGCAACGAGGAGCCTTTAACGCACAAGCGGCCTTGGTTGGCGGGGTGGTCTGTACTGCCGCTGACCGTAATCAACTGATCGTTCTCGATTTTAGCGTCGACACCGCAGCCTACACCGCAGTAAGGACAAGTGGTTTTAACAATCGATGCCGTCATGATGCGCTTACCCAAAAAAAGCCAAAAAAAAAGCGCCCTCAGGTTAAAACCTGAAAGGCGCCATTGCCATTGCTCCTCATAGCAGAGACTACAGTCTCAGTATCGATATAAATAAAGCAGGTAGTGTGCCAGTTTTTAGTTGGTTTGTTTTATTTTTCATAACTATTTGAAATTTAAGGATTTTAATGCTGTCCTTCTGTTTTTGTGAGGCTTTGTTTACGCTAGACGGCCTTTTTAAAATGAGAGGAAGGGAGTCCAAGTTGGGGCGTTTGCTCGGTTTTGGTGCGCGCTATTTATCGGTAGGGTCTTATCCATAGGTGGTATCCCTTGTTTTAGTGATTGCGCATTTAATCAACAGTTGTTATTTATAAAGGTTAAACAAACGGATTTGACCCTATGAAACAGACTGTCTTAATCGTAGAAGATGATGATGCCACCCGAGCTCGATTAGAACGGGCCATCCGAGAAGGCGGGATGTTTACCCTGATCGGTGCAGTTGGTTTTTTCAACGCCGCCTCGCTGCTGCTGCATAAACAACCCCCTGATATTCTGCTCACCGACTTGGACTTGCCCGACGGCAACGGGGTGGATCTGATCAAGATTCAAAAACATGCCCCCAATGACGGCTTAGCCGTGGTGATCACCATTTTTGGTGATGAGGGACACGTCATCAAAGCGTTAAAAGCGGGTGCTTCAGGCTATCTTCTGAAAGACGATGATTTCATCGAGATCAACAACGCGCTTAAACAGATGGTCGATGGTGGCTCGCCCATCAGCCCGTCCATTGCGCGATATCTCCTCGCTGAGTTTAGCTCACCCACGCAATCGGAAGGCATTGAAAGCCAGTTGAGTGTGCGGGAGCAAGAGATACTCGTCTTGGTCAGCAAGGGCTATACCTCCAAGGAAATTGGCATGATGTTGCAGGTGTCTTTCCACACCGTGAATGCCCACGTCAAAAATATCTATAAAAAGCTCTCGGTTACCAACAAAGCTGAGGCCATCTACGAAGCGACCCGACAAGGAATCATCTAACGTGCTGCGCTCAACCTTCATCGAGGCTTGGATCTTAAAAAGAGCCTCCCTGATCTGCTGTGTTCTTGGTTCAACCCATGTTTTAGCGGTTGATATGGAGGGGGAGAGTGCTTTTTTTGATCAGCTGCCTACGGTGATCAGCGCATCTCGGCTGAATCAAAGCTTGTTAAAAGCCCCATCGGCCATGACGGTGCTGGACCGAGAGATGATTGAAGCTTCGGGTTTTACCAATCTGGCGGATCTTTTTCGTTTGGTGCCTGGCTTTCAGGTGGCTCAAGTGGATGGACGTCGATTCTCGGTAAACTACCACGGCGGTGGGTGGGAGTACTCCAATCGGATTCAGGTGTTGGTCAATGGGCGCTCAACCTATGCCGCCACACTCTCTGCGGTCGATTGGGACACCATTGGCGTTCATATCAAAGACATTGATCGCATTGAAGTGGTGCGCGGGCCTGCGGCTTCGGCGTACGGGTCTAACTCCTTTACCGCGGCTATCAATATCATTACCCGCCCGATCATCTTGGATGATGATTTAACTGCAGAGGTTCGTGTGGGGTCCCAGCAGGATCGAGAGCTTTTGGTTCGAGGGACGGAGCTTTGGGAAGATCAACGACTTCGGGTATCCGCATGGCATCGGCAGGATAACGGCTTCGATGGCCAGCCCGATCACCGTTTTTTTAATAACCTATCCATGGCCTATGAAAAGGAGTTCGATAACCGTGCATTGATGCTCTCTGGGCACTACGTAAGCGGGCATACCGGGACGGATGTGGATCTGTTTTATGGCAAACGCAACCGAGAGGTCGAAGCGGCCAGTACTCAACTTCGTTATGTGCAAACCATTGATACTGAGCGTGAGTGGCAAATTAATGCCTATCACAACTATGACTCAAACGATGATCGTGTTCGAAGCCCCTATTTAGCTGGACTGTTTGGGCTAACTGAAGATCAGTTTGAATCCCTCTTTGGTGTGCCGGACCAGCAAATTACCTTGGGACGTACGATTTTTAACTCCCATAAAACCGACGTGGAATATCAGTACAGTGGTGTTCATACCTCGGGGTTGCAGTATATGTGGGGTTTAGGTGCCCGCTACGAAACGTACAAAAGTCATTTTTTGGTCAAAAGTGGCGAAGTGGATAGCTTTACTTACCGAGCACTGGGTAATGCTCAGTTGCCCCTCTCATCGTCTTGGACTCTGAATGCTGGGGCTTTGTGGGAGTACGAGCAGGACGAAGATCAATACGTATCACCCAGGCTTGCCCTTAACTGGCAGTTCTCGGATGTGCAGTCGTTTCGGTTAGCCTACTCTAGGGCGTACCGCCTGCCGTCCATTTTGGAGCGCAATTTTGATATGCACTCCCGTTTATCCAACGGTTTGTTGTTTGATCAGCGGATTTTGGCAGACCCTAACTTAACGGCCGAAGAGGTCTCTAACATAGAGTTAGGCTGGGTGGGCAAGCTTCGAAACCATCCCGTGCAGTGGGATCTTAAGCTTTATCATCAAAAGATCGACGATTCGATCGGTTATGTATTTGATCAAACGGTGGATCATCCCAGTGGGTTAAACAGTCGAAAACTCACCAATACAGGCTATTACATTGCACAAGGGGTTGAAGGAGAATTAACTTGGCGTCCGAAGAAAGAGACATTTGTTCGCTTTTTCTTTAATGTAGGCCGCGATAAAGAACATGTCGCTCGTCGCGCGGTCGAACCATTAAAGATCATTACCCGAACGGACCTCTCGCCAAGAAACAGCTACGGCTTGATGTATTCACAACCGGTTCGAGATTGGCATGTTAATGTCGCCGCTTACCATGTCGATGACATCGTCTGGAAAAGCCGCGGAGATCACGTGGATGGGTACGACCGGGTGGACTTAAACCTGCGTAAGCGGTTTTCGATCGCTCAGGGGCAGCACTTGGATCTCACCTTCGGGGCCCAAAGTATCGGTAATGAATATCATGAATTTTCCGATAACCTAATCTACGAACCTAGGTATTACGTCAGCTTGAGTATCACCAACCCTTAATGAAGCTTCTGAAAAACACTCTGATCGCGCTGCTTATGCTTGCAAGTCCCGCCCTATACGCTGGGCAAGAGCGGGCTTATCTTGTGCTCTCGGGTGAGAGTGATCTATACAGCCAAGTTACTACACTGATTCGCCATTACCTGACGTCGGACACTCAGCTAAGAGTGGTCAATTGGGATCAGATCCAATCAACCGACATCGACCCCGATGCGCTTCTGATTACCGTTGGGCGTAAAGCGGCCGAAAAAATCAGTCAGTTCAACCGTCCTCAACCAGTCGTATTCAGCTTTATTGATGCAGAAACCTTAAACCGTCAACTGGCGCGATCCCACTTTGAAGCACCATGGGCGGCGACCGTAATCAACCAGCCCGCCGAGCGTTTAATCAAGGTCTCGAAGCCATTAATCCGAACCGCGTATCGCGATAAGCTGTTGGTCATCCTAGATGAGGAAAACCAGTGGGCGCTGGATCAGATTGAGGCATTACCCCAAAAGCAACGGGACTATTTGGATGTGATGGTTTTGGGACGCAATGAAGTGGCGGCCCGCTTAATTGAAGACTCCTTTTTCAAGGTTGCAGCGGTTGTGGCCTTAAACGATACGGTGATCTGGTCGGGTAACAGCGCTAAGTGGATTTTGCACCAAGCGTACACCTACCAAGTGCCTGTGGTGGGCTACGCGCAAACCTTCCAAAAAGCCGGTGCCATGGTGTCGGTTTACTCATCCTTAGATCAAATAGCCAACAGTACCGCTAAATTGATTGACGCTTGGCATTCAACAGGCGCACTCTCAAGTGAGGGGATGGTGTACTCGGAGTATCATATGGAGATGAACGACTACATCGCACGCGCGTTAAAGTTTGACCCCAACGTCTTACCGCAACAAGTGGATTAACCGCCATGATGGGTTCCAGAATCAAAACGCAGCTCTTGGTGATCTCTCTGACGCCCTTGATGCTGGTGATGATTCTGGTGTTGGCGTTCTTTGTGAATGCCTCCAAAGATACATTGGAAGAGCGCATTCAATACCGTGGTGGTGAGATTGCCGCCCAAATCGTATCCATGTCGGAATTCTACTTCTATACCGGCGACATCGACCGTCTGCAAGACGTAGCCGAGCTGATGATCAACATCGATGAGCTGATGAGCATTCATTTTCGTGGCGTGGATGATCAGACCATTGTATTTCGGGAGCTCGACAGTAAAGATCAACCGATCCGTATGTTTACTGTGCCGATCATGGCCGAAAATAAGCTCGCCGATGAACTCACCGAGATGGCCTATGAAAACGAACCAACACCCATTTTGGGTAGCTTAACCATTGGCCTTTCCGAAGATCGTTTAACCACACAGTTGGCGGCGTTGTATTCCCGCATTCTGTGGGTGGGTGTTGCAGGGATGCTGCTTGGGATGGTGTTGGTGTATTTCTTAAGTCGCTCGGTGACGCGCTCGTTAACCTCCTTAGCGGAAACCGCCAAAGAGATCGAAGCCAGCAAGTTGTACAGCCGATGCCCCGAAAACGGCAAGGGCGAGCTATTGGCGTTACAACACATCTTTAACGACATGGCCGAATCGCTGGAGCGTAACGAGCAGATACTGCAAACGCGTATTTTGGATGCCACCGCCAGCTTAAACGCCAGTGTCGAGGAGCTGTCCCTTAAAAATGACGAGTTGGCTCGTAAGCGCCAAGAAGCGATTAGCCTAGAACGCTCTAAAGCAATTTCGGATGAGCGTACCCGGATTATGAAAGACATGCACGATGGCATAGGCGGGCAATTGGTCAGCACACTTGCCATGCTGGACCGTCACGCAGGGGACTCTGTAACTGAGCAAACCAAGACGGATATCGCCGATACCCTTAGGGAGTGCTTAGAGGATTTTCGTCTGATTATTCACTCCCTCAACATCAATGCTGATTCAATGGAAGCCTTGTTAGCGGACTTTAAGTACCGGCTGATTAAACGCTTAAAACCCCTGAACATCGAGCTGATCTGGTACATGTCGGAATCACTCGATCACGTAAAGCTACAGCCACAACAATCCTTGCATCTGTTACGCTTCCTGCAAGAGGCCACCACCAACACCATGAAACACTCGGGCGCCAGTGAGTTGTCAGTTAGGGCGGTGTGCTTAAGCGAGCAGATGGTGTCGTTGGAGGTGTCCGATAACGGTCAGTGCGAGCAGTACGAGTCCGTTTTAACAGGCCATGGGATTAAGAACATGCAGTGGCGGGCGTGCGAGCTTGATGGCACCTTGAATCTGGCCAATGAGTCGGGTGGGTTATGCATCGAATTGCAGATACCGCTTTATAAAGACGATGAAGGCCGTTTACGCATTGGTCTTACGTCGCAAAAAGCTGACCAAATGGATCCCTAGTTTTAGGGATAGGCTCAGAATAGGCCGATACGTACACTTTGAAGGGTGAGGGCTTCAATGGAATTGATAGCTCACAGACTGCGAAAAGCGAGCGGTGGGTAGGTTTTTCAGGGAGATCTACCCACCGCGATCTTTTAAGACAAACGCCTCACTTCTTATCGGCTACCTTACTTCTTAAACCTTTTCCAGGTAATCAACCAAAACGCAAATGAAGCCCCCAATGCAGCAAAATGCATCTCGTAGGCGGTGGGTATGCTTAAAGACTCTGGCATGTCCATCAAGGGTTTGGCCGCGGTAAAAAGGGTCAGCAATAGCAGTAGATACCCCAACCGAAACCCAAATTGACACAGCCAAAGCGCAGCTAACAACCAAAGCCCATAGAGCCAAGACGAGGCGCCCAAATAGAAGCTGCGTTCATACGCCAGCGCCAAGTAAAGATCGCACGCGATGAGGTTAATGGCAAAGGCGACCCACCAGACCCAAGTAGAGATCCGTTTTTTAAGCTGGCTGATGCATGCATAGAGGCCCAAAGCCCCCACCGCATTGGTGATCAGGTGGCGCAAATCCCAATGGGTGAGATGCGCGGTGAGCCACGCGTACAGATGGGGCGCATCGGCATCCCAACGTAAGGCATCGCGATAGGATTCGTTAACAGGGGCGAAAACAAGGAAGGCCACCGGAATCAGGCAAAAGCTCAGTGGCTGATTAAACGCATTAAAAAAGGCCCTCAATGGGCCTTTTAAGTCTGACATATCAGTGTCCAGAGGTATGATCCATAATGATCTGATTATACCGCGCGGCATAGTCGCGTAACGCTTTTTGTTGGGTAAGCGCATCGGACTGATCTTGTCTTAGCACATCTGTATTGGGTAGATAGCGCACGGGGTAATCTTTACTCAGTGCAGAATCCACCCCTGGAATGATCCGATCTCGACCGGCGACGGCCCAAAGACGCTTATCGCCCTTGTTCAATGCCGTTTTTGCATCTGCTTCTGGGTCGGTCCACTCAGACTCGCTGGCAGCGCTGTTTTGGGTGTGTTTTTTGTCGGCCTGAGCACAGCCCATCAGACCAATTACACTCACCAACACCATCAAGAGGGTACTTGGCAGTGACAGTGCACCGCCACCACCGCCGGAGCTGCTGCTCTCGCTGGTGGAACCGGTCGAAGTCGTGCTTGTGCCAGAGCTGACGCTGGAAACACGGCTGGCACTTTGATCTACCACGTCGCTTACAGCCGTGCTGGAGCTGCCCGCAATCGTCGTAAAGGCACGATCATTGATGGCGTAGAACACGTTATCCGAACAATGGATGATGAGGTAACTCTGGCTTGAGCCTGTACTAACCGTTGGTAGTGTGATTTGTGCATAGCCATCATTTTCCGTGTCGTAGGCGATGTAGCTAAAGCTGCTTCCGCCATTGGTGGACAGCAGTAAATCAACATTCTGACACGATACTGGGGCATCGTACGTGTTGGCGACATCCCACTCTACGGTGACGGTCTCGCCCGCGCGCCAAGATTCGCCTTGATCGGGGGTATTCAACACAAACGGGCCGACAGAGCTGTTCACATTGATCACGGACTCGTCGATCGCCACGCCCCCATTTCCATCACGCACCGTGAAACTGAAATTCAACTCTCGCGTTGTGGTTGGATAGGCTTCACCAATGGATAAGGTGCCGTCGATCACATCGGCTAACGCAGGGAAGAACCGAGTGGTTCGCGTGCTGGGTTCCAGCGAGCGGAACAACGGACGTGAACCGTCATCGCCCATAGTGCTCGATGACGAACTGGCTGTGCCGGTGTCTTTTTCTTCCCAAATGTAGCTTAGGGTATCTCCATCGGCATCCGATGCCGCCCCGGTTAAGAAGAACGGGGTGTTGGCTGGAATCGTATGGTCATTGCCCGCATTGGCGGTCGGCGCTGTGTTATCGAGTGTTTGAGCCACACCACACGAGGTGGTGCCCAGGTAATCCTGAATCTCGCCGATGGAGCCTGCATGGAAAAATGCACTGCTTTCGGATTGCAGGTTTTGAGTACCACAGATACCGGCATAAGCCATGATGGTCGAACCACTACCAGGTTCCCAAGCGGTACTGGCGTTACGGTTGGTCGTCGAGCAAGAGCCTTCGCCTGTGCCATTAAAGCTGTGGTTTGCGCCAAACTGATGACCAAGCTCGTGTGCCAACATGCTGATGTAAAAGATATCGCTGTTGGGTTCGCTGTAACCCGACACCCCCGCCGCTTTGTAATATGCGTTGGAGGATGGGAAACGCTCGGACGCACAGACCGTTCCTAAATACGCTAAGCCATCCCCCACGGTGGTGAACAAGTGGCCCACATCAAACGCGCTTACTCCAATGACACTTGGGATCACCTCGGCAACGGTTTCTATATCGACAGCGGCATTGCCGTTTACAAAGGGATCGGAGTTTGCGTTGGTGTAAAAAAGGTCATCCGTATCGGTTGCCAGTTGCAAGGTGACCGCCAAGTCTTTCTCGTAAACGGCGTTGATACGGGTTACGGCATTCACCACGGCATTATAGGTGGCCGTTGTGCCGCCAAAATAGCTGGTGTATTCACCGGTGGTGGCAACCGCCAGTGTGTACTGGCGAATCTGGTTGGAGCTTGTGCGTGCCGCGATCGATTTTTCGGCTGATTCTAGAATCGCTAAATCATCCGCCCGTTTAAGTACGCCTTCTGAGCGGATTTGGCTTTGACGCACCGTATTTTTAGCGAGATAGCTTTGGTATTGGCCGGTGTTCTCGCGGCTGATCGGATCGATCATAAACCACTCGCCATCGTGAAAGATCATCGCATGGAAACCGTTGGGCCCCACATCGATCTTACCGCGCGTTTGAGTATCTTGGGTGCTCACCGCGTTGAAGGTTGCGACCTCTGGGTAACGGTCTCTTAAGGATTCGGGCAAGGTTGAATCTTGTGTGACCGTAAAGGTTTCAAATTGGCCATCGGGCAGGGGGAGGGACAACTCAAGCTCGCCACCGTTTTCGGCCAAGGTTCTGAGGGTAGATGCCATGGCATTAAAATCAGCCGACAGATCAAAGGTGTTGATGGCTTTGATCGAGCGCTCAGAGAGTTGGATGCTGGCGGATTTAGCCGCCGTATTGCCGGAGTACCAAGGATTAAACGCATCGGCCAAGGCGATATTTGATCCGCTGATGGCGATGGCCAAAGTGCTGATCATTGGAACAAACGCTTTCATATGTGTCCCTTAAATATGAACGGTGTGTTTATAAAATGGTGATAATAGTTCGCAACAACTATAGACAAAGCGCTTACGTTAAACCACTTTTTCGATGCGAAAACCGCGATATTAAAAGGGATAAGGTGTGATGCGTTTACGAAAAAAAGGGCGTCAGTAACGAGTCACTGAGCGCCCCAACGTAGGAGGAGTATCGTCTTAACGATTTTTGATTAGGCCGCGATTAACACGCGACCATTAATAATGTTGGTGGGCCATGCGGTAAGTTTCACGGACTCATCGTCCAAGCATTGGCCGTCTTCTAAGCGAAAACGTTGTTTGTACAAAGGCGATGCCACGTAGAGATCCTCCCCAGAGGAGCCCACTAAACCTCGGGATATTACATTGGCATGTCCAAAGGGATCCCACTGGCTGACAGCAAAGACTTTGTCACTCTCTGGCAGGTAAAACAGGGCCACCTGCTGGTCACCCACCAAAGCGCACACGCCGCTGTTAGGCACCAGATCATCCAGATTACACAGATCTAACCAATTCATACGTTTGTGCTCCTTTATCCAACCAGCTTAATCGGTTCGGCTTTCTCTTCGTCGCGCGCTGGGCGAATCTGACCACGCTCTTGAACGAAGACAATGTTGTTGTCTTTCTCGTCGCTGTTCACAAAGGTACGGAAACGCTTACGGGCTTCCTCACTTTCCACGGTTGTCTTCCATTCGCATTGGTAGGAATCAACCACATGCTGCATCTGACGCTCCAACTCTTCGGCAAGGCCCAGATGATCATCGATGATCACTTTGCGAAGGTACTCAAGGCCGCCTTCAAAGTTTTCCATCCACACGGAAGTACGCTGCAAACGCTTACCGGTTTTGATGTAGAACATTAAGAAGCGGTCGACGTATTTGATCAGGGTCTCTTTGTCCAAATCCGTTGCGAAAAGGTCTGCATGGCGGGGCTTCATGCCACCGTTACCGCACAGGTACAGGTTCCAGCCGTTTTCGGTGGCGATGATGCCAACATCTTTACTCTGTGCTTCGGCACATTCACGAGTACAGCCCGACACGGCCATTTTGACTTTGTGCGGCGCGCGAAGGCCCTTGTAGCGGTTTTCCACTTCGATGGCGAAACCGACGCTGTCATCCACCCCGTAGCGGCACCATGTGCTGCCGACGCAGGATTTAACAGTACGCAGGGACTTACCGTACGCGTGGCCGGTTTCCATACCGGCATCGATCAGCTCTTCCCAGATGGCAGGTAGCTCTTCTAAACGGGCACCAAACAGGTCGATGCGCTGACCGCCGGTGATCTTGGTGTAGAGGTTGTATTTTTTACCCACGTTACCGATGGCGATCAGCTGATCCGGTGTGATCTCACCCCCAGCAACCCGAGGTACAACAGAGTAAGTACCGTCCTTTTGCATGTTTGCCAAGAAGGTATCGTTGGTGTCCTGAAGCGGCGTGTTCTCTTTGGTCAGAACGTAATCGTTCCAACAAGAGGCCAGCAAAGAGCCCACCAAAGGTTTACAGATCTCGCAGCCTAAACCGCCATTACCGTGTGAGTGCATCAAGTCTTTGAAGGATTGAACCCCCTCAACACGGATGATGTTGTACAAATCTTCACGCGTGTAAGAGAAGTGCTCGCAGATGTCAGTGCTCACCGCCACACCACGCTCGGACAATTCGTGGTTGACCAAGTCGGTCAACAGCTGAACACAGCCACCGCAACCGGTCGCGGCTTTGGTGGCCGCTTTTACATCGCCCACGGTTTGTGCGCCGTTATCAATCGAGCAGCACACCGCACCTTTGGTGACATCGTGACACGAGCAGATCTGTGCGGTTTCCGGCAGTGCCGACACACCGAGCCCTGTTTGGGCATCGTCGCCACCAAAGTTCGGGACGATCAGCACCTCTGGGTTGGCGGGCAGCTCAATGCCGTTTAGGGCGTATTGCAACAAGGTGCCGTAATCATCGGCATCACCGACCAAGATAGCGCCCAGCAACTCTTTACCGGTTTGGGAGACGACGATCTTTTTATAGACCTCGTTGACCTCATCGTTGTAGGTGTAGGCTTTTGCGCCCGGTGTGTGGGCGTGCGCATCGCCAATGCTGGCCACATCGACACCCATCAGTTTCAACTTGGTGCTCATATCGGCACCTAGGAACTGGCTATCACCGCCGGTTAATTGGGCCACAACCACTTTGGCCATCGCATAACCTGGGGCCACCAAGCCGAAGATACGGCCTTCCCACAGGGCACATTCGCCAATCGCGTAGATGTTGGTGTCGGAGGTTTGACAGTTATTGTTGATCACAATACCGCCGCGCTCGCCGATGTCTAAGCCGCACTGGCGGGCTAAGTTATCGCGTGGACGGATACCCGCCGAGAACAAGATCAAGTCTGTCTCTAGGCTATCGCCATCAGCAAACTCCATACGGTGA
Source organism: Neptunomonas sp. ABH4_499 (assembly GCF_056160565.1). Classification (NCBI taxonomy): domain Bacteria; kingdom Pseudomonadati; phylum Pseudomonadota; class Gammaproteobacteria; order Oceanospirillales; family Oceanospirillaceae; genus Neptunomonas; species Neptunomonas sp. ABH4_499. Next base: position 44,760 of record NZ_JBSWXK010000020.1, read on the forward strand.
ACGGCATCATCGCCATCAACGATGTGTAGGGTATTTTTACCGGTGTGGACTTTAACGCCCAACTCTTCAATTTTGGTGCGAAGCGTCTGACCGCCACCTTCATCCAGCTGAACCGCCATCAAGCGTGGCGCAAATTCAACCACGTGCGTCTCTAACCCTAAGTCTTTCAGCGCTTTGGCCGCTTCCAAGCCCAACAGACCGCCACCGACCACAACGCCGATTTTGCCTTGTTCGGCTGATGCTTTGATCGCTTCCAAATCTTCGATGGTGCGATACACCAAGCAATGGTCGCGTTCATGGCCAGGTACCGGCGGTACAAACGGGAAGGAGCCCGTCGCCAAAACCAGCTTATCGTAGAAAAGCTCAGTGCCTTTGTTGGTGTAGACGCGCTGATTGTCACGGTCGATTTGAGTGACCGCTTCGCCAATAAGGACGTTTAAACCCCAGCTTTGGTAGGTGTCGATATGGCCCATCGCCAGATCTTCAGCGGTGGAACCTGAAAAGTAGCTGCTTAGGTAGACACGGTCGTACGCTAAACGTGGCTCCTCACAGAAGACAGTGACATCGAAATGCTCGATCTGGCCACTGTCGGCCAAGCTTTGTAGGAACTGGTGTCCCACCATGCCATTACCGACCACTACAAGATTGGGTTTGTTCATGACGATGCTCCTGTCAGTGCCTTATTAGGCTGAGGTGTATTAGGCTGATTTGTGTGTGCTTCTGTGAGCGTGCAAAACGATTTGCCGTACAGAAGGTGAGGCAGCAGATCATCAACCTTGGTCTGCTGCTCCAGTAATTCGAAATACCAGTTGCCATCTTGCACATCGCCAAACAGAACGATGCCGACGATACGCTGATCTCGTAAAATCAATTTTCGATAGGCGCGATGGGTTGGGTCTTTAAGGGTTAGGGTGCGGTCCCCCTGTTCGGCATCGACCAATCCGGCCGAGAACAGATCCACCCCCGACACTTTCAACTTGGTGGGCACGGCCTTAGAGGCATACTGCGTTTCGCTACCAAACACTAAGCGCTCGGCCAGTAGCTGGGCCTGATCCCAAATAGGGGCGACTAGACCAAAGGTTTCGCCGCGGTGCTCGATGCACTCGCCAAGGGCGCTAACGCAGGCGTTGGATGTACACAAGCTGTCATCGACGATGATACCGCGACCAACATTCAGCCCAGCGCTCTGGGCGAGGGCTGTGTTGGGGGTTATACCAATAGCGATAATCACCAGATCCGCCTTTAGGGTTTCGCCGCTGCCCAACAAGGCACCGCTGACGCACCCATCCCCTAAAAAGGCATCTACTTGATTGTCCAAGCGGGTGTCGATCCCTTTTTCCAAAAGCGTTTCGCGCAGCATCTCGCCGGATTCAGCATCCAGCTGACGGTTCAGCAAATAGGGCGCGCGGTTCACAACTGTGGTGTGCACACCTTTGATGGCTAAGCCATAAGCCGCTTCCAAGCCCAGTAACCCACCGCCAATCACGACGGCGTTTTTTGCGCTTTGGGCCGCGGTTAGGATCGCATCCACATCCTCGATGGTTCTAAAGAGATAGATGTTCTTTAAGTGATCCCCAGGGGTCGGTACCCGAAACGGTAAAGAGCCTGTCGCAAACACCAGCTCGTCATAAGAAAGCTCGGTGCCTTGTTGGCTGACCAAGGTTTTCTGCTCGCAGTCGATGCCGGTGATGCGCTCGTTTTTGTACAGCGTGATGCCGTGCTCTTGATACCAATCCAATGAATTAAGGATGATCTGGTCGGCTGTCACATCCCCCGCCAACAGCGGGGAGAGCATGATTCGGTTGTAGTTGGGGTGGGGCTCTTCACCAAACACCGAAATCTTGTATTTAGAACGATCCAGCTGCATTAGTTCATCCAGCAATCGGCCGCCGGCCATGCCGGTGCCTATGATCACAAGATGCTTCTGAGTGGATGGGTTCATGTTTGCTTTGCCCTATAAACGCAAAAAGGCGTTCTCATCTGGCTTATGAAAGCCATCAGAAGAACGCCTTTGTTCAAATTCGATTTATGTGGTGGCGGTATCGCCAACCTATGGTTTATTAGATAGCGATTAACGTGCCAATGTTGATAAGTTTATATAAAACAGTGGTTTATGAGTTTTATGAGCTAATTCTGTGTGGTTTTTTGTGCACTAAAACAGGGATTTTTAATGGATTTGTCTGTTTATGGTGCACGATAGCCAAATTCACGACAGCCAATACACGAGTTGCGCAAGATTGAGCCCCAAAAGCACTAGGCTGATCAGCTTCCAGCTTTTGATCGGGTCTTTCTCGATCCAAGGCTTAGAGGCTGTGGCGGCCTCCAAGCTGCGATTCGGGTGGTGCAGGTCAAACTCAAATTCAGAGAGTGCGCCATAACGATGAATCGGGTTGGGCTGCAGGGCCTTGGCCAGAGCACCTTCAACCCACATCGGGATCTCTCGCACATGGTGATGGCTTGGGGTGTAGATCAGCTCTCGGTAGTGTTTCAGTACCGGCGCATTGGGTGCGCGCTCCGGGTAGGGCAGGTGGCCTGTTAGCATCTCGTACACCATGACGGCTAACGAGAACAGATCCGAACGGGTCGAGCCGCTTTGCCCCATCAGGTATTCAGGTGCAATGTAGTTGACGCTCCCCTGTGGGATTGATTTATCCAGCGGGGAGTTCATCTCCTGAGTACCCGCCACTAAAACGGTACCAAAATCGAGAATTTTAATGACGCCGTCTTGGGTCAACATGATGTTTTCGGGTTTTAAATCCTGGTGCACCATCTCTTTTCGTTGAAACGCCCGAAGCCCCGCCACAATTTGCTTAAGTAAAGGGCGCACTTAGTGCTGAATCCGAACAAAGTAGTGGTTATATCCTACGCAGCTTCGGCCTTGTCGCCGTTTTCTGCCGGTTTTTCTACCTCGGTCGCTTCAGTACTTTGCACAGTCTGTGCCACTTTCTCTTCTTCGGACTCCGGTTTGCGCTGCTTCTCGTACAGGAAGCTCAGTACCGCATGACGGTAGTGGTTGTACTCCACGTCATCGGCAAGCTCGATGCGGTTTCTTGGGCGCTCCAGATTCACATCCAGTATCTCGCCCACGGTGGCCGCTGGCCCGTTGGTCATCATCACAATGCGGTCGGACAGCAGTACCGCCTCATCCACATCGTGGGTGATCATGATCACGGTGTTGTTCAACTCGTTCTGGATCTCCATTAACGAGTCCTGCAAGTGCGCGCGGGTTAGGGCATCGAGTGCACCGAAGGGCTCATCCATCAGTAACACCGTAGGCTCCATCGCGAGAGCTCGGGCGATACCCACACGCTGCTTCATGCCGCCCGAGATCTCATCCGGGCGCTTATCGAGCGCATGGCTCATGTGCACCAGATTTAAGTTGTGCAAAATCCACTCGCGCATCTCGGCTTTGCTTTTTTTGCCTTTAAACACCTGCTTAACCGCAAGCTCGACGTTTTGGTACACCGTAAGCCAAGGCAGTAGGGAGTGGTTTTGGAACACCACGGCACGCTCAGGCCCGGGTTCGTTGACCTCTTTGCCATCCAGTACCACACCGCCGCGAGTGGCTTGGTATAAGCCCGCCACAATGTTAAGGACGGTCGATTTACCACAGCCAGAGTGGCCGATTAGGGAGATAAACTCTCCTCTTTTGATTTTTAAGTTCACACCTTGCAGGGCCAAGAACGGGCCTTTTGGCGTTGGAAACTCGATTGAAACGTCTGTCAGGTCTAAATGTGTACACATGATCGTTCTCCAGTTCTTGGGTTAGCGCAGGGCAGCGGATTTGTCCCAAGAGACTTTGCGTTGGATGATCAGCATCAGGCGATCCAGCAAGAAGCCGATAAAACCGATGGCAAGCACTGCCACCATGATGCGGCCAAGGGATTGAGAGCTGCCGTTTTGGAATTCATCCCAAACAAACTTCCCAAGACCTGGGTTTTGCGCCAGCATTTCAGCGGCAATCAATACCATCCAGGCGATACCCAGCGACAAGCGAAGACCTGTAAAAATGGATGGGATCGCGGATGGGATCACAATTTTAGTTACGTGCGTCATCCAGTTAAGGCGCAGCACCTTACTGACGTTTTGCAGATCCTTACTGATGGACGAAACGCCCACCGCCGTGTTGATCAGCGTTGGCCAGATCGAACACAGGGAAACCGTAATCAGCGAGGTAATAAAGGATTTAGCAAACATTGGGTCGTCAGTGACGTACACCGCCGAAACCACCATCGTCACCAAAGGCAACCACGCCAGTGGCGATACGGGTTTAAACAGTTGGATCAAAGGGTTGATCGCGCTGTACAGCGTTGAGTTTAGGCCGATCATAATCCCAACGGGGATGGCAACCAGCGAGGCCAAAATAAAGCCCGCCATAACCGTACCTAAGCTGGTAAAAATCTGATCAATAAAGGTGGGTGCACCCGTGTAAGGGCGAATCTTCACCACCGCATCGGGGTTTTTAGCCAATTTTTTAGCGTTACGCGCTTCCTGGCGGTCGTAAAAGGCTTGTTCTTTATCACGCTCGGCACTGTGCTCATCCATAAGGTTGTTGGCTTGCTCCCAAACGGCGGCAGGCCCAGGGAAAGCACCCAGCGATGTGTTGATGTTTTTAGCACCGATGTGCCAGACAAACAGAAACACCAACAAGCCTATCATCGGAATCCCTATGGATCGGATGATCAGCATGATCTGCTCGCCTGGGTTTTCGCCTTTGGCGATTTTGATGAACGGCGCTAACCAGCTCATGTTCATCAACCCGTTACGTAAAGAAAGTGCGTTCATAGCTCGGCTCCTGCGTGGCCCCAGAGTCTGGGGCCTTTGTTATCGGTCTTATTCGGGGTTAGATCTGGTCGTCACCCTTTAGGCCGATCTTAAATTTCGACAGGTAATCGTTAGGCTTTTTACCGTCGTACGTAATGCCATCGATGAAGTCGGTTTGCGGATCGCGGTAGCCATCTTCGGTTGCAAAGTCTGGGAATTCCGACGCATCCATCACGCCTTCTTCGATCAGAGCTTTAGCCGCTTGCGCGTAGATATCTGGGCGGTAAACCTTTTTCGCGGTTTCCATGTACCAATCGTCGGTCTTAGGCTCGGCGATTTGGCCCCAACGGCGCATCTGAGTCAGATACCAGATCGCATCTGAGTAGAACGGGTAAGTCGCGTTGTAACGGAAGAACACGTTAAAGTCAGGAACGGAGCGCTTATCGCCTTTCTCGTACTCGAATGTACCGGTCATGGAGTTAGCGATGACATCGTAATCCGCACCGACGTAATTCGGCTGCGATAGGATTTTGACCGCTTCTGGACGGTTCGCGTTGTTGTTCTCATCCAGCCATTTCGCTGCACGGATCATCGCTTTCACGACACGTAGGTGGGTGTTTGGATATTGATCGGCCCATCCTTTAGAAACACCAAAGACTTTCTCTGGGTTATCACGCCAGATTTCGTAATCCGTGATCACAGGTACACCAATGCCTTTGAAGACCGCTTGTTGGTTCCAAGGCTCGCCCACGCAGTAACCGTAAATGGTGCCCGCTTCCAACGTGGCTGGCATCTGTGGTGGTGGGGTAACCGAGAGCAGGGCATCGGCATCAATGGTGCCGGAGGTATCGCCTTTAGCCGGTGCGTAGAAACCAGGGTGGATGCCGCCTGCGGCTAACCAGTAGCGCAGCTCGTAGTTGTGCGTCGATACCGGGAAGACCATGCCCATGTTGAAGGGTTTACCTTCGGACTTGTACTTTTCGACCACAGGTTTCAGCGCATCGGCTTTGATCGGGTGGACGGGCTTGCCATCTTCACCCACAGGGATGTTTGGCTTCATCTGCGCCCAGATGTCGTTAGAAACGGTGATGGCGTTACCGTTTAAGTCCATGCTGAATGCGGTAATGATATGGGCTTGGGTACCGAAACCGATGGTTGCGCCAAGCGGCTGACCGGCCAGCATGTGAGCGCCATCAAGTTGACCATCAATGACACGGTCCAGCAGCACTTTCCAGTTGGCTTGCGCTTCGAGCGTTACGTACAGGCCTTCATCTTCGAAAAAGCCTTTCTCGTAAGCAATCGCAAGAGGTGCCATATCGGTCAGTTTGATAAACCCGAATTTCAGGTCTTCTTTTTCTGGCTCGCCAATCTCGGCATTCGCTGGGCTAAAGGTCAGTAAAGTACTAACGGCGGCAGCACCGAACGTCATCATGGATTTGCGCAGCAAGCTACGACGGCCGATCACCTTTTGCAGAATGTTGTTGGACATGCTTGGTTCTCCATCTTAAAAAAAGAAAAGGCGCCCCGACCGGTCCTAAAACCAGTCTGCGGGCGCCTTTGCCTGACAAAACAAATTGTAATTTTGAAATCTGTATTGCAGGTGGCGTGCCAACAATACACGGTGTTTTTTTACTGGCTTGTTTTTAAAGGGTTTATTGGCTTTCTTTGGTCAGGAAGCTAAAAGGGCTTGTACTTTTATGGCACGCTTTTGTTGTGCAAACTTAGGGCAGGGTGCTCAAAAAGTGCACACAATTGCACCGCATTAGGCGTGTAAAACGGTGCGCAACGCTCTTTTACCTAAGTGTTGTGTGTGCTCTGCATAGAAGCGCACCCCAAGCACGGGTATACTAACTGCCTTTATACTTCAGAGGTTTTTGGTAGGAATATCATGACGATTCGTACTCGCGTAGCACCTTCCCCAACAGGTGATCCACACGTCGGCACCGCTTACATTGCATTGTTTAACTTAGCGTTCGCACGTCAACACGGCGGGGAGTTTATCCTTCGCATCGAAGACACCGACCAAACTCGCAGTACAGCCGAATCTGAACAAAAGATTTTAGACTCGCTTCGCTGGTTAGGTCTGGAATGGGACGAAGGCCCAGATGTGGGCGGCCCACACGGCCCTTACCGCCAGAGCGAGCGTAAAGATATGTACGCACAATACGCGTACGACCTGGTTGAAAAAGGCCATGCCTTTATTTGTTACCGCACCAGCGAAGAGCTGGACGAGCTTCGCGAAGCGCGTCGTGCCGCCGGTGGCCATACCGCATTAAAACAAAGCGATTTGGCACTGCCAGCGGATGAGGTTGAAAAACGTAAAGCCGCCGGTGCACCGTTTGTGATCCGAATGGCTGTACCCGAAGACGATGGCGTATGCGTGGTGGATGACCTGCTGCGTGGCCCAATCGAGCTTGAATGGGGCATGGTGGATGCGCAAATCCTGCTGAAATCCGATGGCATGCCAACCTACCACCTAGCCAACGTGGTGGATGACCACCTGATGAAGATCACCCACGTGATCCGTGGCGAGGAGTGGATTAACTCAGCACCTAAGCACAAGCTGCTGTATCAATACTTCGGTTGGGAAATGCCTACACTGTGCCACATGCCACTGCTGCGTAACCCAGATAAGTCCAAGCTGTCGAAGCGTAAAAACCCAACCAGCATTCTGTACTACCAACGCATGGGCTACATGGCCGAAGCACTGCTTAACTACTTAGGCCGTATGGGCTGGTCGATGCCGGATGAGCGCGAGAAGTTTAGCCGTGACGAAATGTTCGCGAACTTCGACATCACCCGTGTATCACTGGGTGGCCCCGTGTTCGACCAAGAGAAGCTCAGCTGGCTAAACGGCACTTGGTTACGCGAAAACCTAACCCACGCCGAATTTGCAGAGCGCTTCCAAAACTGGGCACTGAACCCAGAGTTTTTGATGCAGATCGTCCCACTGGTACAGCAACGTGTCGAGAAGTTCTCGGATGTCGCGCCGTTAGCGGCCTTCTTCCTGTCCGGCATGTTGGACCTGAAAGAAGCCGACTTTGAGCACAAATCGGTAACGCTGGATGACACGAAGAAGATCCTGCAATTTAGCGTCTGGATGCTGGATACCGAAAATAACTGGGCGAAAGACCACTTGTTTGCCCAAGTGAAGCAATTGTCCGAGTTAATGGGTTATAAACTACGTGATTTCCTATTCCCGCTGTTTATCGCGATTGCGGGCACTAACCAAACCGTATCGGTGATGGATTCCATGTCGATCATCGGCCCAGACATGACCCGCGCACGCCTGCGCCATGCGCTTGGCATCGTAGGTGGCCCATCTAAGAAAGAAGCCAAACGTTGGGAAAAAGAGTTTAAAGAGCTAGCCGCTCAATTAAGCTGATCTCAGACTTTGCAGAAAAAGCCCGGTTCGCCGGGCTTTTTTGTGTCTCGACTTTAGTACGACATGGGTCAAAAACGGGTGTTTTATGGATGGACAGACGGTGGTAATTGTATAGACTCAAGTAAGTGTAAGTCCGTATCAGGGCGGCGTAGATAGTGTGGATAACATTGGTAAGAATTCTGGATAAATATACAGTGTATTTTCAGATTTTGCTTAAACAGGCACGTTTTGCCATTAAGCTAGGCGCGGTTTCTGCGCTGGACAAGTATGGAAATCTTTGTAAAATCAACAAGATAAAGATATTCACAGGGAAGATATCGTGCCACTTATGGAAGAATATCGCGCATGCGCGTTTTTCTACCGTGCAGTTTTTCATGAATCCCTGATTAGTAAATTAAAACAAAGTGTTATCGCAATTTCTGACTTTTGGGTAAGGAATGATATTGCGCATGCACATGAAGAAGCTGTTATGTGTCGTTCAGAGTCTAGCTATGGAAGAAGAAATCAATTGGGTAGAGCCTTGGTGGCATTTGAAAGAAAATGCAAAATTTAAATCTGGCATACAGAAAGAGCTCGATTCTGAAATTGGTCCTAAACATCCTTTATGGCAATTAAAGCCTGTAGCTATTGCCAAAACCGACGCTAATGATGATGTGATAGTTCAGCTCAGTGATGGCAGGTTTGCTTGTGTGCATTTAGTCTGGCATGGAAAAATTGATCAATATCCAGAGAAATTCCCATTGAGCATCATTTTCGATACTGTTGAAAGCCTACAGATTTATATAAATGAAGAGTCAGATGAATACACATAACAAATTGCAGCAGCATCGCCCCTGCGGGGCTGGACAGCCAAACCTGCGGTTCGGCTGCCGCTGTGCAAGGCGTTGAGGCTGTCGGATAAGTCTTTCAGCCCTCGACCTGCGGTCGAATCCTCAGTTACACTGCTTGAAACAAACTTTACCCCGCATGGTGCAACGGATGGCACGCTTCAAACACTACGATTACGAGCAAACCAAGATGATTCCGTTGCGGTTTGCGGATCAAATCCAGAAGGGAACCTTCGAATATACCCTTAATCACGTCGTCGATAATGAACTCGACCTCAGTGTGTTTGAATCCCGTTATCGTAACGACCATAACGGTGCGCCTGCTTATGATCCTGCGCTTTTATTGAAAATCGTTTTATTTGCCTATTCGCGTGGCATAACGTCCAGCCGTAAAATAGCTCAAGCCTGTCGAGAGAACGTTATTTTTATGGCGCTCTCGGCGGATTGCCAACCGCATCACAGCACCATAGCCGACTTTATTTCCCGTATGGATGAAGTGATAGCACCGCTGTTTACCCATGTATTGATGGTCTGCGATGGTATGAACCTAATAGGCCGAGAAATGTTTGCAATTGATGGCTGCAAACTGCCCTCAAACGCTTCGAAGGAATGGAGTGGAACCCGAGCAGAGCTGACCCGAAAGCAAGCCAAAATAGACCGTGCAGTTGCTCGAATGTTGGAGTCGCACCAAAGCAGTGACCAAACGGATAAGGCCCCTGAAATCACCGAGCGGGAGCAAGCTCAAATCAAAAAGTTAGAGCAGGTCTCCGCTAAAATTAAAAAGCACTTAGCGACCGAGCCTGAACGACTCGGTCAGCGTGGCACAGCGGTAAAAGGCAATATAACGGATAACGACAGCGCCAAAATGAAAACGGCCAAAGGAGTAATTCAAGGCTACAACGGGGTCGCTGCTGTAGACGAAAAGCATCAAATTATTGTTCATGCGCAGGCTTACGGAGCAGGTCAAGAACAGCACACACTGTTGCCGATGCTCACGGGAATCGACAAACGGATTCGATCGTTAACCCCTG
>NZ_JBSWXK010000021.1:0-53182 GCF_056160565.1 Neptunomonas sp. ABH4_499
AGAAGTGAAACGCCTTAGCGCCGATGGTAGTGTGGGGTCTCCCCATGTGAGAGTAGGTCATCGCCAAGCTTTTATACGGAACCCCGGTCACGATGTGATCGGGGTTTTTTCGTTTTATCTCCAATCGCAGCGTCTACAGATCAATACCTTGTCATCTCTTGCTAATATTGATTAGATATTGTGCAGTGCACAAACAATCAAACTCAATGGGCGGGCGAAGTGATGGAACTGAATCTAAATGGAAAGCGCGGTCTTGTGCTTGGGGTCGCTAACTCACACTCGATTGCATATGGTTGTGCTCAAGTAGTGGCTTCACTCGGGGCTGAGCTATGTCTAACCTTCCTTAATGACAAAGCGAAATCCTATGTCAGCCCTCTTGCTGAGGAGCTCGGTGCGACGTTATTTCTCCCTTGTGATGTGTCGGTTGAGGGTGAGCTAGAAGCCGTCTTTGAAGCCGTTGAAGATCAATGGGGGGCACTAGACTTTGTTATTCATTCCATTGCTTGGTCGCCGCTCGATGAGCTTCATGGGCGTTTAGTCGATACGACCCGCAAAGGCTTCTGTGACGCGATGGACATCTCTTGCCACTCCTTTATTCGTGCTGCAAAACTTGCTGAACCGCTACTTGAAGCTGCAGGCGGTGGTACATTATTGACGATGAGTTATTACGGCTCAGAGAAGGTCGTACCCCACTATGACATGATGGGACCGATAAAGGCGGCGTTAGAAGCCTCTGTACGATATTTAGCCGCAGAGCTTGGCGAGAAAAAAATACGTGTACATTCGATCTCGCCTGGTCCTATGCCCACCCGGGCTGCGTCAGGCTTGTCGGAGTTTGATCTGTTGATGAAGGATGCGATTCAACATGCACCGCTTCACCAGCTTGCCACGCCTGAGGACATCGGTCGTATGGCGGCTTTTCTGGTCAGTGATTGGGCGAAGAGTCAAACTGGCAGCAACACCTATGTGGATGCCGGTCATCACATCATGGCCTGATCAGCCAGCGAGCCAGGTAAACCACTCTGGATGATTCTGCCAAAGTAACCGAATGGACATGATAAGAGATATCGTGACCAGTAAAGGGCGTACCAGAGCGACGCCCTTTAACATCACCAATCTTGAGCCGAGCATACCGCCTGCAAATTGCCCGACCGCCATGACCAAACCAATGGTCCAGATAACGTGACCACCAAGCGCAAAGAACAGTAGCGAAGCAAAGTTGGAAGTGAAGTTAAGAAGCTTCGTATGAGCGGTTGCTTTCGCCATGCCAAAGCCCAGTAAAGACACGAAAGCAATGGCGAAGAATGAACCTGTGCCTGGGCCGAAAAAGCCATCGTAAAAGCCAATTAAGGTACCAAAGACAAAGGAGAAGGTGGGTAGGGTGATGCGCTGGTGTGTGTCTTCATCCTGTAGTCTTGGTGAAAACAAAAAGTAGATGGCAAAGCCTGCTAATAAAAGTGGCAGCACTTTGTTTAACACGGAGGCATCGATAAATTGTACCCCGATGGTCCCGATCGCAGATCCGACGAACGTGCAGACGATGGCCAATTTCATTTGGCTTAAATCGATCATGCCGCGTTTGATGAAATAGCTGACTGCAGCAAACGAGCCGAAACTGCTTTGCAGTTTGTTCGTGGCTAATGCGGAAGCTGGCGGCATTCCTGTCGCTAATAGAGCAGGGATTGAGATCAGACCACCTCCTCCTGCTATGGAGTCGACTGTGCCCGCACACAAACCAACCAGCGCCAAAACCAGAAGCGTCGCTAAATCGATGTCCATGCTCATCCCTTAGAATAAAATCCGATCCTATCAGTTTGCACTAGAGGCAGGTAGAACTAAAAAGGCAACGAAGGGTTGCGCGCAAACCAGGTGTCTAATTGCTTTAGATACATGGCCGCGGCAAGCCCATCGCCTTGGCCGAATCCGCAGCCAAGTTTTGCTAATGCATTCGCTTGGGATAATGACTGGATCTTGTGTGCGACACTGGCCGTACACAAAGGATTACTGATGGTCAGCAGTGCGCTTATCATCGAGGGGCGACCGTCAGAACAGGCGAGTTCGTCTTTAAATGAATCGATATCCAACGACAGAAATGATGTCGGTAACGCGCTTAATTGCTGGAGATGAGTGGCTACGCCCAGTGGGCCCATGGCTAAATCTGCGCCTGTGCTAATCAATTGGTGGGAAAGCTCCAACATCTCGTTGGAGGTATCAAGGGTGGCCTCTATCGGGAGCTGTAGGATCAATTCAGAGGCGCTTAGTTGATGTTCTTGTATCAGGTTGTGTATCAGGTTAACCATATCATTGGCATAGAGTTGGGTTAAACTGATCGGCACTACCACTGCCTGCAGGACTGAGTTGTGTGACCGAACCTCTTGGAAGGCTTGTATGCTTAAACGCAGCATCCAGTCGGATAGATCGGCAATAAGGCGCTCGTTGGCTCAAAGGGAGAGTAAATTAAGAAGGTCATCATTGGAGAGTTTTGGGTGTGCCTCCCACACCAGTCCACTTTCAAAGGCGTAAGATGTCCGGCTTTGAAGGTCAATGATGGGTTGGAATGTCAGTTTGAGTTGCCCATCGTAGAAGGCTTGGGTCAGCGCTTGAAAGCGAGACAAGTCGGCCGAATCCCCGTGCCGTAGACAGGCGGTTTTAGCGCAAGAGTGGGCGTGTATGAGTACTTTGTCAGGTTCATGTTCTACGAGCCATTGCTTAGCGTTGCTTAAGGGCAGGTCAGCGGTGTGCGTGCTGACATAGTAATGAAGAGGAAGCTCACTGTCGTTGATCAACAGCGGTACATTCAAGATCGAATCAATGCGCCGTTTAATCACAATTTCAGGTGGACCTACCAGCACAAAAGAATCGCCCCAAACCCGTGCAATGACGCAATATTCCTCAAAGTAATTACGAAGACGCTCAGCCAAGGTCGTCAGCACTTTATCAGCTACCTCAGTGCCTAAGGCGGCATTGATGGCTCTGAACTGAGCAATATTGATCTGAGCAATGTTCTCTTGATCGCCAGTGCGCTGTAAGTGTTGGATTAACCCTCGCTCATTGGCCAATTCGGTCAGTGGGTCTTGATTGAGTTCTGTCTGCAGTTGATGAATGGTATGCACGTCTGATTCAAAGCGTAAAATCGCACACAGGACATGTTCGATCAGTTGTTGATGCCGATCCTTAGGACACCCGGCGCCTTTAACAACCCACAAACAGTCTGCATCATTATGGGCCTGATAAAAGATGGAAAGGCCCCCTTCAAACACGGGGGTATTGTCGTGCAAGGCCATATGACAGAGGTTCTTTAAAGAGAGGTCGGTAAGCGAGCTTAATCGACGGCCAAGGTTTGGGTAGTAGCGCTGTGTCGCAAAGGTGCATACGGGTTGATCGGCGTCTCGATGACGTTCAAGAAGCATCATTTCGGGCGTGTCTAAACCCAGACCTGCCGCGACTTGTTTTAGGATAGCCTCCCGAAAATGCTCAATACTTTCCTCTTTCAAAAAAGTATCAAAGACGGCAAGTGTTTGCTCCATACCCTGACCAAGGAGTCGGCGAGTGCGTTTAGTGTGAAAAAAGTGGCAGCCACGCCCTAAGATCAACAACCATTGGTTGTCACTGACGTTCGGATAGCAATGATGATCATCAATGGCGTTCTCAAGTAGCCATTCAGCCATGGGGGTATTAGAGGGCTTTTCGCTGAGCAAGATAAAGCGCGATTGGTATCGGGAGGCGTCTTCACGAAGGGCGCGTATTGCATGATCATCATGTATTAGGGATTGATGCACGAGCACCGTTGAGTAGGCGTGATCAAAGGATAGGCGGACGGCATGCTCGATTGTGTTGGCTTGATCGATCTCAAATGGACGGTCCATCCAAGTGAATTGCCGGGTAAGCTGCGTTAAATGCGTATGGAGTGTTTCGGGTAAGCCGACCATCAAGACTCGCCACGGAGAGAGCGGCGTGTGATCAAGGTGGGGCATTAAGGAGTCGGATAAAAAGGCGTGCATAATGACACTCTCAACACGTTAACGTTCATTAACTATAGTTGAGAGTGTCGTAAAAGCGAGACGCTTATGCGGCGCGAATCACCTTGCCGTGGTTCTCGCCTTCGATCAGCTTGGCATGAAGTGCGCGAATAGCGGTCTCGTAGTCCGCTTCATCGACGATGCACTGGATTTCGACTTGGCGAACCGATTGATGCAGGGCGATGACGTTGATGTCGGCTTCAGACAAAGCCGATACCGCACGTGCTAAGATGCCTTTCACCTTCATGTCGGAGCCGATGGCAGACACGATCGACAAGTTGTGCAACTCAACCAATGCCGTGTCGTACATCTCTTGGATCAGGCGTACAGCACGGTTGATCATTTTACGATTACCGGTCACGTAGTACGTGATGGTGTTCGCATCGGCGTCTTTGTTGACTGTGTACAGTTTGAGCTGGTTCAGCAGACGCGAAATCTCGATGTCGTATTCAAGTGAACCAAGCATCTCTTGGTCGAACACCTCGATACCAACCACATCTTTACGGCCAGCGATGATTTCAACGCATGGGCGTGCATTTTTGTAGTCGGTTGTGATCAGTGTGCCTTCATGCTCTGGCTCGAACGCATTTTTGATACGCAGTGGAATGTTCTGCTGACGCAGACCACGCGCGGCTTTCGGGTGGATCGCTTCCATTCCCAGGTTTGAAAGCTGGTCCGCCACATCGTAATTCGTACGGCCGATTGGCAATACCGCTTCTGAGCCGACCAAGCTTGGATCTGCGCTGCTTAGATGAAACTCTTTATGGATGATCGCTTCACGCGCATCCAAGAAGGTCGCTACTTTCGAGAAGGTCATCTCGCTGTAACCGCGATCGAACGTCTTCATCAGGCCTTCTTTGCAGTGCGTGTAACCCGTTACGATCAGCATCTCTTGAGACGGATTCGTTGTCTCAAGGTGTTTTCTGATCATCTCGTCAAAGTCCAGAGGCTCCGGCTCGTTCCAGCCGCTTAGGTCAACTAAGCGCGCATTGATGTCATGCTGTTGCAGCATCAGCACGGTGTTGAACGCACTGTGCGCCTCGCCCAAAGAAGCGAGCATTTCACGTACGCGCAGCAGCTGGCTTTTCACCTGGAAGTGGCCATGAGTACACAGCTTTTGCAGGTTTTCCATGCACAGCTCAGCGTCACTTAAGCGCTCAGAAATGAAGTGGTTGGCACGTTGCAGTGCTTCACCGGTAAACATTTGATGGTTAATCGCGATCATGTGCTGGCGAACAACGCTTAGGTGCTCGAGCCATGCTGATTCGTTTTCCGCTTCGGCAAATGCGCTGTAAACGCCCGCATCGCCAGTTTTCTTGTGTTCCAGCAGTAAGTTGGTAATGCCGCCGTATGCAGAAACAACAAAAACGCGGTTGTATAACTCGCCAGTTTGCGAGGCGTTCATAAAGATGTTTTGACGAACTTCGTCAAAGCGGCTCATCGAAGTGCCGCCGATTTTTTCTACAGTGGGGTTCATAGTGGTGTTTTGCTGTTTTGTAATAGTAGTGGTGCTCATTATATAACCTAAATCACCTCAATGGAGTCCCGAAATGCAATAAATTCGGGGCATTGAGGCTGATTGAAAGAGTCCCCTTTTACTGATTATGCAGACACCGCTTCGGCTTCAAGAGGGTATACGCCGTTCTCGTCATGTGTTTCAGTGCCGTTCAATGGTGGGTTAAACACGCAGGCCATCTTCATCTCGGTTTTCCCGCGTAAAAGATGCTCATCGTGCTTATCGAGGATGTAGAGAGTGCCAGGCTCAATTGGGTAGACCTTGCCATCCGCCAGCGTTTCGATTTCACCTTCACCTGAGATGCAGTACACCGACTCTAGGTGGTTTTGATACCAGATGTGGGTTTCGGTATCGGCATAGATGGTGGTGATGTGGAACGAGAACCCCATGTTGTCCTCTTTTAAGAGCATGCGAGTGCTCTCCCAGTTTTCTGCCGTCACGCGGCGTTGGCTGTTTTCGGCATCTTTTAGTGTGCGTACGATCATTGAATCACTCCTGTTAAAATAAAGGGTTAGCAGCGGTTGAGAGGCTTACGACGCTTTTTTAATGGCATCGTTGTCGTTGAGCGCGTTTTTAAACGCGGTGTCTAAACGACGTAAACCGTCTTCGAGCTGGTCTTGAGTGATGGTCAATGGGCAGAAACACTTAACCACTTGGTCGTGGTTACCGCATGTTTCAATGATTAAGCCTGCTTGGAACGCTTCTTTGACAACATCAGCGGCGATGTCACCGTTCGGGCATACAATGCCCGCCATCATACCGCGGCCACGTACCGTTAATGATTCTGGGCCGTAGCGGCGGCAGATTTGTTGCAGGCGGTTGTGCAAAATAGCCGATTTTTCTTTAATCTCTTCACTGAAAGCATTGTCTTTCCAGTAAGCATCAATCGTGGTTGCTGCGGTAATGAAGGCGTGATTATTACCGCGGAATGTGCCGTTATGCTCGCCTGGCTTCCACTGATCCAACTCGCGTTTGAATACCGTTAGTGCCAGCGGAAGGCCATAACCGCTTAGGGATTTAGACAAGGTAACGATGTCGGGTTTGATGCCGGCCTCTTCAAAGCTGAAGAAATCGCCACTTCGACCACAACCGGCTTGAATGTCATCCACGATCATCAGCATATCGTGCTCATCGCACAGTTTGCGCAGACCCTTCAGCCACTTTGTAGACGCAACGTTTAATCCGCCTTCGCCTTGAATGGTTTCAAGAATGACAGCGGCGGGTTTATCGATGCCGCTACTTGGATCACGCAGCATTTTATCGATCATTTTTAACGTATCGATGTCTTGGCCGTGATAGCCGTCAAACGGCATTCGATCAACGTGGTTTAGGCTGTGGCCAGCCGCTCCGCGGTGATGTTGGTTCGCTGTGCAGCTCAATGCACCCGCGGTCACTCCATGAAAACCATTCGTGAAAGCGATGATGTTTTCGCGACCTTTGACTTTACGGGCGAGCTTTAAAGCTGCCTCTACACAGTTGGCACCGGTAGGTCCGGTAAACTGCAGCACGTAATCGTTAAGGCCGCGAGGTTTAAGGATGTAATCTTGGAAGTGCTCGATGAACTGCTCTTTAGCGACGGAATGCATATCTAAGCCATGGGTAATGCCATCGGCTTCGATGTAATCAATTAACGTCTTTTTCATTACGGGGTTGTTGTGCCCGTAATTCAGAGAGCCCGCACCGGATAAGAAGTCTAAATATTCTTTTCCATCACTGAAGAGGGTAGCGCCTTTGGCTTGATCAAAAACGACAGGGAATGAACGGCAATAACCACGAACTTCAGACTCATATTGTGTAAATGTATTCATTTGTGTACCTAAATAAAATAGTTAAAAATCGGACCAATAAAGGACAAGCGTGACGGTTTTATAATGAACCTCTGTATAAAACTTCACTGTCATGTTGTCCGTTGAAGTGCTGTTGATGGTCAAACAGCGTTGTGCGCGAGACAGCCATACCACGTGCTTTAAAGAAGCGCTCAAACAATGACTCTGAGGCGATATTGCCGGGTGAGATCGTTGTCTCTAATGCTCGGCATTCGCTTCGGTCAAACAGTGAGTTAAGCAAGGTGGAGGCGAGTCCCTGACCGCGTACTTCGGGGTGAAGCGCGACTTGCCAAACGAATAAGGTGTCTGGCTGATTCGGTGGGGTGTAGCCTGTGATTGAGCCGATCAGCTCTCCTTTCGAGTTCTCGGCGACCAGTGCTGTTCTCGCAAAGTGGTGACATTGCAAAAGGTTGCAATACACCGAATTCGTATCAAGGGGCGGGCATTGGCTGATCAAATAATTCAAGGCCATGCCGTCTTCTGGGTTGGGGTGTCTGATCTTAATCGACGACTCCATCATGGATAAATGTTTCCGTTTGTTAATATTTAGCATTTCTAATTATTTATATTGTAAAACATATCATTTTGCAGATTTCAACCGTGTGAAATCGGAGACAGCGCCGATTAAAAGTCGATTTTAAGGCTGGAGGGTGCGCCATTAGGGGGCGTTGGTGTGTAAAAATGCACCAAAGAATATTAGACAATGAAAGTATTTTTCTGGAAGTCGCGTATAATCAGCGACACCCTTAATTAAATAGTCGAGTAGGAGAGAGTGAGGCTGTAATGGAAAGAAGTCTTCAGGCGCTGGTCGTGTTACGCCAAATCATCAGAGCAACAGAAATTCATGAAAAGAACATCAGTCGTTCTACCGGATTAACGCTGCCGCAATTGATGGTACTTCAGACGCTTCGTGAGTCCTCTCCTATGACCTCCGGCGAGTTGGCTCGTCGTTTAAATGTGGCGCAAGCTACGGTCACCAGTATCCTTGACCGCTTAGAAAAGAAGATGCTGATTAGTCGTGAACGAGGCAAAGAAGATAAGCGTAAAATGTGGGTTCATCTTACCGATGAAGGCACGCATTTACTGGTCAGCTCGCCAACTACGTTACAAGATCGCTTTACTCAAGAGTTTGATGATATGCGCGACTGGGAGCAGTCCATGATGCTGGCCTCGTTGGAGCGCATAGCCCACCTATTGCAAGCCGATCATTTGGATGCGGCGCCTGTTTTAAACATCGGTCGATTGGATCGAGCCGAATCTCATCAAGAATAATTCTAATTTCTTGACTTTAATCAATATTGGTCAATCCTTAGTTCTACGACTTTGATCTGATCATACGTTTGTTTTCACCTTTCCTTGGCTGAGAGTAAGTGATTGGTTGTGTGGAAAAAAGATGGTCAGAATGGTTGCGGTGTCATAATTTTTGGGCATACTCAGAGCATACGCTTAGGAAAGTGTGCGAAAGGACGAGTTGATATTCAGCTCAAATACAGGCTAAGGGTGCCTGAACATGGAAAGTGAACACTCAGTAAATGTTTATTTACGGTTGGGTCTTTCCATAAAACCCTACTGTTAGTGTTGTTTACTCTGCTGGTTGTTCACTAGATCATGCTTTGATGCATGTGTTCCTGTCTGGCTTCTTAGTGCAAAGTCCCCGACACTGCTGATCAAAAGGTCAGGGCTTGGGTAGTACGCCTTGGATCTGTAGTTTTAACTGCGATGTAAGGCTGCTGCGATCATCGATAACATTGAAGTACGAAGGGATTGCTATGCAGGTGGGAGCTTTTGGTTTCCCAGAACAGCAGCGTTCTAAGATTGAAAAAATCGTAAAACTGTCGCGTAAGCACCAGTACCAGCTGGTTACGTTTGATGGTGAACACTGGCCTGAACTGATTCTTGTGTTTGGGGAGCAAGCGCTCACGCAGCCGCCGCTCGACCAACTACCTAATCACCTACACGAGCGTGTAGTGATTGTTTCACGTAATCGCCCAGAGCTTACGCAGTATTTGCATGTGGGCTATCCGCTGATCTCTTCCCGTGTTGTCCGTACCTTGGATCAACTGGCTGATAAACCGCTTGAATCCGAATCTGTTGACGCGTCGGCGGATGCAGTCACGGCCACCGCTGTGTCTGAACCGAATTCAGAGGTGATGAGCGAAGCAAAAGACACGCCTGACGCCCCAATAACTGAGGCCCCTGACGTTGCGGAGTCTAATATCGCAGTGTCCGAGCCGGTTCTGGTCTCTGAATCACTTGAGGCGCCAGTCGAGTCTCCAGTAGAGGTAGCCGCTGAAACGCATGTGGATGCGGGGTCTGAAGTTGCTTCTGACGATACATCTACGGTAGTGGAGCCTGCGTTGTCCGTTACTGAGTCGCCTCCTGTTGAAGCACCAGAGGCACTTGAGACAAACACCTTCACGCCAGAGTCCAGTGAGGCACCTGAAACTGCAGCCGCTTCAGACGACTCTGCATCTGATGCTGTCGCTGAGCAAGATGAGCCTTCTGGCAACGAACTAACGGTCTTGGTTGTGGATGACAGTGCTCCGATGCGAAAAGCACTGGCGAATGAATTAGAAGGTTTGCCGATCGATATGAGCATCGAGTTTGCCGAGAACGGTGAACTGGCGCTCGAGATGGCAAGTGGCGGTAACTATGATCTGATCTTCTTGGACATCATGATGCCTGGCATTGACGGGTTTGAAACCTGTACAGAGCTTCGCAAAATGGCCCATGTTAAGAAGACGCCGATCATTATGTTGTCGTCTAAAACATCTCCTTTGGATGAAGTAAAAGGCATCATGGCAGGGTGTTCTACCTACCTGACAAAGCCGATTGTGCCAGAGGAGTTTAAAAAAGTGATGTTACGGGTAACCAAATGGATTACTGAATACCGTCCTGAGCGTATGGCCGCTATGGCTAAGCTGAGAACCTCGGTATCCAGTTAATTGATGCCCAAAATTCTTAATGAGTAAGATTGATTTATGAGTACGAAAACGATTCTGGTTGTAGAAGATGATCCGGCACAGCAGGCTCACATTCGTGAAGTATTAGCGAAAGTTGATGCCAACGTTGTGGTGGTGGATAACGGTAAGGAAGGCTTTGAAAAAGCGGTAGAACTCAAGCCTGACCTGATCTTTATGGATATTGTGATGCCAGAAGTCGATGGCTTTGCTGCGTGCCGTCAAATCACGCGCCATGAGGAGACGAAAGATATCCCTGTGGTGATCGTGTCTGGTAAGCACCAAGAAGCCGACCGTGTTTGGGCAAAACTGCAAGGCGCAACGGCCGTGGTCGGAAAGCCGTATCAAGACGAAGAGCTGCTTGAGCACGTGCGAGGGCTTGGCTAATGAGTCTGACGGAGGTATCTGATCTGCAACCGATTCCGGAAAGCGGGGATGACGCCTCCGGAACACTTCGACACGGCATACAAATTGGTTCAATAAACTGGCTGATCCCACAAGGGATGCGCAGTGAATTGATCCCGGTGCCGTCGTCGATCTCGTCACTCCCAGGAGCGGCGCCGTGGTTTCTAGGATTGATCAATCACCGAGGTGAAGTTGTACCGGTGTACCACATAGCTGCATGGCTAAGTCACGATCAATCCTCCCTAGTGACACCTAAATGGATTTTGTTGTTGGATAAACACCCCAACACGGTCGGTATCCTAACCGATTACTACCCCGCAGCACTGCATCCCACCGATGCTGTGGAGACTCCGCAAGGATTGCCGGACGCATTGTCACAATCGATCACCCAAACCTACCAGATTGGGGACGCAAAATGGTTGTCAGTGGATGTCGTCAACCTATTTAGCACGCTTAAAAACACCATGATCAATTAGTAATGCCCAAGATGTGATGAGTCACACTGTTTGGTGGGTATGTGATATGCGGTGCAAAGCACCAGAGGACTGTGTATGAAGCTGATTTCGGTTTTCCAGAACCTGAAACTGTCTCAAAAGTTTATGTTGGCGGTGTCCTTGCTTTTGGCAGGGGTGCTCTTCTTGGGCGTTTCTTATTACCAAACGCTCTCACTTGAGCATTTGGCGCAAAAACGTAACAACGAACTGCAAGCGTTCACCGATAAAATCGATGAAATCAACGTGACCGTACTGGACAGTAAGCTGCTGCAGCAGTCGTTCTTTCTGGATCGCAATCTGCAAATCTTGACGCAGTTTGAAGATAAAATGGCGGAGCTCAGCGACACCATCGATGAGCTGGACCCATACCTTGAGAACGAAAAAGAGCGTCAAGTAGTTGCCAGCTTCTACGACATCATCGATACCTATCAAGAGCAGTTCTATGAGTCGGTTAACCTGGCCATCGACTTTGGTTTGGATATCTCAGAAGGTTTGCAATCCGAGTACATTGGCTCGTTGCAAACGCTGGAACTTCTGATTCAGAACGCCAACATGGATACCCTATCGGAGCACATGAGTACGCTGACCGCACTGGGGTACCGTACGCTTGAAACCGACCAGCTGGAAACGATCCGTAAGAGCATCAACGCTGAGATCGAAGCGATGCAGCGTATCACGAATACCTCTCCGTTTGAGGACGATGTTCTTAAGCAGGAGATCCTAAAAGACTTGATCGATGTCGCGACCATGACCGGTGCGGTTATCCGCTCGCGTTTGCTGCAAAACTCGGTCAGTTACCAGATTTCCGATACGGTGGCGGCCATTGACCCGCAGATCACCAACCTGAACAGCCTGGTCAGTGAGTCACGTGCCGTCTCTGAGCTGCAGCGTAAGGCAGACGCGAAAAGTATGAACTCGCTGTTCTTGCTGTCGATGTTCATGATGTTTGTGGCGTTGATCTTTGCATCCTTCATTCTGCAACAGGGTGTTGTAAACCCGGTTCGTAAAATCCAGAACGCGATCGAGCGCATTCGTACCGGCGATAACAAGGCGCGAAGCGAGTTGGAGCAGCAAGATGAGATCGGTCAGCTGTCTCAAACACTGGATCAGTTGATGGATGAGAAAGAGAAGTCCCTCGAAGAGAAAGAAGCTGAAAACGCCCGTCTGAACAGCTCGGTAATCTCTTTGATCCAAAACGTATTCATGCTCAGTGAGAAAGACCTGACGGTTCGTGTACCGGTATCGGAGGACATCACTGGTGCGGTTGCCGACTCCATCAACCAGTTGGCGGCATCGATGAACGAGGTACTCCACGAGGTAACCGACTTTGCGGACCAGGTAACCAGTGCATCCACGCAGGTAAAAGCTCAGTCCGGTACGGTAATTACCTACGCGGAACGTGAGCAGGAAGAGATCAACCAAACCCTGAAAGGTTTGGAGTCGGTGGTAAAAGCGATGCAGGTGATTGCGAAGCTTGCGTACTTGTCGAGTAAGTCTTCTCAGCGTGCGATCGAGACATCGGAAGCGGCGATGTCGTCGGTGAACGATACGGTAGCGAGTATTAACAAGATCCACCAAACGATCCACAACGCGGAAAAACGTATCAAACGTCTGGGCGAACGTTCGCAAGAGATCGGCGGTATCATCAACTTGATCAACAGTATCTCGGAACGTACACACGTACTGTCGTTGAATGCGAGTATGCACGCCTCCTCAGCAGGTGAAGCGGGTCGTGGTTTGATGGTGGTCGTAGATGAGGTACAACGATTGGCTGAGAGTTCGCGTGAGGCAACCGCTGAGATCGAGGGCTTGATCAGTAACATTCAGGCCGATACGGCCGATACCATCGAAGTAATCAACCAAGTAATTACCGACGTTGTTGAGGGTACGCGTCTTGCCGAGCAGGCCGGTGCCCGTATGGAAGAGACCAAAGAGACAACGGAATCCCTGGTAGATTCGGTCGTACGTATCTCGCAAAGTGCGGTGAAACAAGCACGACTGACCGAACAGCTGCAGCAACGTGCTGCACGCATTAACGATACAACAGCCGCAACCAACGAAGAGATGACCCGTCAGGAAGAGCTCTCGAACCAGTTGGTAGCATCGGTTGAGTCACTCAAAACAGCGGTCAGTGGTTTCCGCTTGGCAGACCGAACCACTCAGGGTTGATATAGGGAGAGTTTCCGATGCAGGCGTTGATGGCCGCCCTTACTGCACACCGAAATGCGCTGTTAAACGGTGCAGAGATGGCTCGCGATGCTCAGTCCTGGCAAGATTTCTTGCCAGAGCAAGCCGAAACATGGGAAAGCACGTTAGACCAAGCGTCAGAGCAAGGTTTTCAAGGTGTTGCTGATGCACTTGGCTTGATTTACGAGCAAGCGATCCAGGCGGCAGAAGCGTTTGATCAGCCCGAGCAGCAAGCTTGGGCCACACGGCAGCTCGCCACCTCCCTCGAACTTCTGGCCTTGGTGTTGGAAGGCGAGAGTTTGGCGGTGGACAGTGTGCTCGAGATCTTAAGTGAAGAACGTTGGCCTGAGCCGCTGTCACTGGAAGATCTTGAGTTCTTGATCGAGATTCTCCACCAAGATATCTATCGAATCCGAAACGCCTTAGCCGAAGAGGAACTGATCTGGAACGATGACTACGACGGTCGTCTGGAGAAGTCCGAAGATTCAGCGAAGGACACGCCTGATTTCTGTGTGGTTGATCTATCAGATCTTGACGATGAGAACGTAACGGTCGATCAGAACGTTCTCGGCATGTTGAGTCAGTCCATTCGTGAGCTGGCCACCCAGCCAGTGGGTGAAAATGACTACCCGTACCTGAATTGGGTGAAAGAGATCGCGCCTGTGTTGCGTGCGGTTGACTCCGTTCATTTGTACGGTGCTAAGCGCCTGTTAGAAGGCTTATTGGCGAACATCCGCTTAATCCCATCATCGGATAACACCTGGCCGATCCAAGCCTTGATCACCATGGCGGCTTACTTAGATGCGCTGTCAGTGGGTGAGGCCGACGAGTCCCTGAACGAAACCTTGTTGATGCTCTTTGGCAACCCGGAATTGCCAGTGGTGATGACCGATCAGCAGCGCGATTACATCCGCCAGTTGATGACCATCGCGAGTGTCCGTTCAGCGGCTGAGCTTGAGCCTGAGGTGGTCAGCGAAGAACACTTGGTGATGCCGGCCCTAGGCGAAGTCGAAGGCGGTTTGCAGGGTATGTTGGCGGAAGAGTTACCGTCACTGGCTGATGCTTTGTTGGCCTCTTTGCAACGTGCTGACCGAGAGCAATCCATCCCATCGCTGGTGGATGCACAACGACACGCGCATACCCTAAAAGGGTTGGGGAACATGGCGGGCTTATCCGCTTTGGCAAACCTAACTCACCGAATGGAAGACGTGCTGGAAATGCTCTGTGATGATCAGGTGTTGCCAGGCACGTCGTTGAAAAACGCACTGATGGACAGTGCGGATGCTTTAGCACAGCTGATTGATGCCTTCCTGGACGACATGGTCGATGCGGAATTGGTCCGCACCGCACTGCAGACCATGATGGATTGGTACTACCGCTTAAAAGCCGACGGTGTGGCCGAAGGCGCAACCCTGTACGTGGCACCACACGCAACGCCGCTGACGGCGGCTGAAGGCGATGCACCTTCTACAACGCCAGAATCGGTAATGGCGTCAACACCGGTGGCCGAGCCGACCGAAGCGCCTGAGTCATCGTCTGAGCCTGTACCAGCGGCACCTGCAAAAGCCAGCCCAGCCCCGGCGGAAGAATCTGCTACGAAGACCGAACCTTTTGCCAATACGGCCGCGGCGGAGTCCTCAGAGGAAGCCCAGTTTAGGGTGTCCCGTACGCTGGTTGATGATCTGTTCCGTTTGGCCGGTGAAAACACCGCGATGAGCTCGCAGTTCAGTGATGAGATCACAGACTTGCGCTCACTGACGCGTATCAGTCGTGACCGTCACCGTCAGTTGCAAAAGCTGTTGCTTGAACTTGAGCAACACCTAAACGATTACTACACGCTGCAACAAACGCAGTCGGGTGATTCGGACTCCAACTTTGATCCTCTGGAGATGGACCGTTATCACGAAGTACACACCAGCTTCTCGATGTTGAACGAGACGGCGGCCGACGTACGAGAAGTCGACCACCAGATGGCTGAGCGTGTACAAAAACTCAATGATCTACAGATTGCTCAAGCGGGCTTGCAGCGTGAAACACTGGATTCGGTGGTGCGTGCTCGTCAGGTCTCGGTAAACACCTTGGTACCGCGTTTTGAGCGTATCTTGCGTCAGGCATGTCGTGCCGCGGGTAAACAAGCGGAGCTGGTGGTTGAGGGTGGCGATACCCTAATCGATAGCCAGATCCTTAACCAGTTGACTGCGCCTTTGATGCACATGATCCGTAACGCGGTCGACCACGGTATCGAAACGCCTCACTTACGATTTGAGGCCGAAAAGCCAGAAACAGGCACCATCACGCTGCGTTTTGGTCAAGAACAAGACCGTATCATGGTGGAGTGTGAGGATGACGGTGACGGATTGGATCTTAAGCGAATTCGCTTGATCGCGATTCAGCGTGGTCTGATCACCGAAGATCAGGAGCTATCCGAGCACGAACTCCAGCAGTTAATCTTGCTACCAGGCTTTTCAACCCGCGAAGACACCAGCCAGTTGTCGGGTCGTGGTATCGGTATGGACGTTGTGGCGCAGGAGATTCGACGCTTACAAGGTCAGATCTTGCTGAACAGTGATCGAGGCTTTGGCACCATCATCGAACTGTCTTTGCCATCCAGTACCTTGATGATTCGTGCACTTTTGGTTCGAACCCAAAACCGCGTATTTGCACTGGCTTCAAACGGTATGGGACAAACCATCCTGTCGTTGGATGGCGAGTTGAAAGCCAATGGCGATCAGCTGGTGTTCCATCACGGACAGCACGCTTACGACGCCTATCCATTGGAGTCCTTATTGGGCGAGCCTGCGGTCGATTACCGTACCCGTTCTCTGTTCCAAGTCCTCTTGGTTGAAACCGGTCAAGGCAATCCGATTGCGGTCTTGGTGAATGAAGTTATCGCCTTGCGTGAGCTGGTGTTTAAGCGCATGGGCCCGTACGTTTCTGAAATTCCGGGTATTCCGGGTATGACCTTGCTTTCGAACGGCTCATTGGCTCCTGTGGTTGACTTGCCGCAACGGGTTGCGCATATGATGGGGCAACATGTTGATTGGTTGGCAGGCCTTGAGGAGCAACCGCGTGTGCGGCTGCCAAACATTTTGGTGGTGGATGACTCATTGAGTGCCCGTAAGTCGATGGCTACCTTGCTGAAAGATGCAGGCTTCGAAGTGGCAACGGCGATTGACGGCGTTGAGGCGATGAAGCAGGTTGAAAAGCAAGCGCCGGACCTTGTGGTGACCGACCTAGAGATGCCGCGCATGAACGGAACAGAGCTAACCTCGGCGTTGCGATCCAACAAGAGCACCGCATCTGTACCGGTCATTATGATGACGTCACGTTCTACACAAAAACACCGGGCAGAAGCTGCGGCTGTTGGGGTATCGGTTTATATGACCAAGCCTTGGAGCGAGCATGATGTACTGGATCACATAGAGCAGTTGTTGAGTTCAGTGCCACAGAGCACCACAGCGTTAGTAGTCTGATGTAAGAACGAACGACTTCGTTTCAAGGGGTGAAAAGCGTAATGTTGAAGCAATACCGAAGTCCATATCGATCCTTTATCGCACTTTTCTGTGCCACTGTCCTTTGGTTGGCAGTCCCTCAAGGGGTTCAGGCTGCTACGGCGCCTGAAATCACCAGCATGGGGGAGGCGATTAACCAAGCGGGTCGACAGCGCATGTTGACCCAGCGGATGCTGAAATATTACGCGTTAGCCGGCCAAGATGTGCGCGCTCGTCACTCGCTGGAAGCGCTCAAGGATGCCGAAGAGCTGTTTGAAAGCCAAATGACTCGCCTGAAAGCTTTTGTTGAGGATGATGGCGTTAAGCGCCAATTGACCGAAGCGGAATCACTTTGGAATAACGTGAAGCCCATCTACGCATCAGCGCCCAACCGCGAGCAGGTGATGACCTTGTATGCGAACAATGAGGCGTTATTGGCAGCTTGCCATCAGATTGTGCTCTCGCTCGAGAAGCTCTCGGGTTCCAAAACCGGCGAGCTTGTGAACATGGCTGGGCGTCAACGTATGTTATCGCAACGCATCGCGGCCTCGTATGCGCTGATGGCTTGGGGCTTTGAAAACGAGATGGCGAATAACTACGAAAAAGCCATAAGCGATATGGACAGTGCATTAAGCTACCTCTCCTCTAACCCAACGAACAGCTCGTCAGTATCGTCCTTGTTGGCTGATGCGCGTCAAAACTACAAACGCCTGACGCGAAGCTCCGAAGCGGCGACTAAATCCGTGTATGTGCCGGGCCTGATTGACCGTTCTGCCGAGAAGATCCTCGAAGATATGGACGAAGTCACAAAACTCTATGCGCAAGCACTGAAGTAAACCCGCGCTCATCGCTTTGATGCCCTCGTGCTTACATACCGCGAGGGCATCTTCATACCCTTACTCCGCAAAAGGGAACAGATCGATTCCAATACAGATGGCTAGTTGAACCACTTCGGTTGTCTCCTTACTATGGAGGGGCTGGTTTGCCCGGTTTAAAGGATGGCGAGCAAGCCTTTTGGGAGATCCGATGGTTAAACAATTTGTACGGTACTCGTTGAATACGGCTGCCCTGATGGCTGTATGTGTATCGAGCTCGGTGTGGTCCGCAACATTGAACGTGGTCGTTGAAGGTGTTGAGGGCGAATTAAAAGAGAATGTCGAAGGCTTTTTAAGCATTGAAGCGCTGAACGGCGAAGAGATTAAAAGCCTAAGCCGAGTCCGCTATTTACACCGACAAGCCGAAGACGATATCCGATCTGCCCTTGAACCCTTTGGCTATTATGAGCCGAGCATTGAGACCTTGCTGGAAGAGAAAGGGGATCAATGGGTCGCGACCTACCGAGTAACGGCTGGCACACCTGTGACCTATTCCACGGTCGATCTTGCCATTGATGGAGCGGCCAACGACGACCCTGAGTTTCAGCGTTTAATGAACACCAGCGAGATCCGCGTTGGACAAGTGGTGCTTCACTCCCAATACGATACCTTCAAAAGCCGTCTGATGTCCTTGGCCGCCGAGCGTGGCTATCACGAAGCGCAAGTGGCAAAGAGCCAAGTCCGCGTGGACCTTGAAAGCTACAGCGCCAGTGCTGATCTCAAATTTGAAAGCGGCCCCCGCTACCGTATCGGTGAGATACATTTCTCAGAAAGTCCTTTATCGGAAAACCTGCTGTATCGCTATCTGCCCTTTGAAGAGGGGGAGCCTGTTCGCACCAGTCAATTGGTGGATGTACAAACCGCGCTGCTGGACAGCGATTACTTTAAACGGGTTGAAGTTCGCCCTGCGTGGGAAAATGCGACTGACCAAGAGGTCCCCATCGAGATTCAACTGGAGCCGCAAAAGCGTACGCGCTATGAGGCAGGTTTGGGTTACGGTACCGATACCGGTGCTCGGATAAAACTGGGTGTGACTCGGCGCTGGGTGAATAGCCTTGGCCATCAGATGAGTGGTGATTTGCAGTTATCTGAGATCACCAGCTTAGCGGCCTTGGAGTACACCATACCGGGTAAAGACCCGCTGAAAGAGCGCTATGCGATCAACCTCAATTATGAGGATGAAAACTCCGATACCGTTGAGTCAGAAACCTTTGGTATTGGTGTATCGCGCCAGCGTCAGCTGCGTGAGTGGCAGCTGGTTACGGCACTCCAATACGAGGAAGAAACCTACACCCTTGATGGGGCAACGACCTCCAGCACACTCTTGTACCCCATGTTCAGCATGTCGACCGTTTCGGCCGAGAACCGGCTGAACGTGAAAAACGGCTACCGTCTAACGGCCCAGATCAAAGGCGGTAGCGATGCGCTGTTATCAGACACCAATTTTGTTCAGCTCTATGGCAATGCGAAGTGGATCCACAGCTTAACGGATCAAACACGCGTATTGGCTCGGGTTGAAGCGGGACTGACCGCGGCCGGTGATTTTGACAAGATCCCGGCATCGCATCGCTTTTACGCTGGTGGTGATTCCAGTGTGCGAGGCTACGCTTATCAAAGCCTTGGCCCAAAAGGGGATGATGGTGATGTGATCGGTGGCCCTAATCTTTTAGTCGCCAGTCTTGAAGCGGATTATCGATTTACAGGCTCTGACTGGGGCGTTGCGGCCTTTATTGATGCGGGTAATGCGTATGAGGATGCATCGATCAATCTAAAAACCGGCGTTGGTGTCGGCGTACGTTGGTTCTCGCCCATTGGACCTGTGCGATTGGATTTAGCGGTACCGCAATCCGATGACGCTGATGATGCGTTCCGCATTCACTTTACGCTGGGAGCGGATCTGTAATGACATCCCCGAATGACGCACCCTCATCTTCCAACGAGTCGAATATGAAGCCTGAGACGCCCGCCTCGAATGAGACGTCTGAAAAGCCAGTTCCTGTTAAAAGTAAGTCCTCACTATCAAAGAAGGCCTTGAAAGCAATCAAGTGGGTGTTACTGACGCTCTTGCTACTCATCGTGCTGGTGGTGGCGATACTGCTGGGAGCTGTAGGCTATTTTGGCCGGACGGAGTCCGGTACCGAGAAGTTGATCTCGTACGCCAAGCCTTACTTACCCGGTACGCTCGATGTCGGTCAAGTGAACGGGTTTTTGTTGGGCCGCCTAGAACTTAACGATCTGCAGTACAGCCAATCCGATGGTTTGGATGTTCAAGTACCGCATTTTGTGTTGGATTGGACGCCTTCGCGACTCTTTCAGCGCGAGGTGAGTGTACAAGCATTAACGATCAACGACGCCAAGATCTCGACAGCAAAACCGGTCGAGCCTGAGGAGCCAAGTGGCCCACTGTTCTCGATCAATCTGCCGGACGTGACCTTGCCGGTGTCGATCATGATCGAGCAAGCATCGATTACTAACCTCACGCTAACCTCCACGTTAGCCTCCGGTGAGCTGGGGGCGGCCCAGACACTGGATGATCTGAGCTTACGTGCGCATACTGAAGGGGAGCAGTTGGTGATCGACTCCTTAAGTGTGAAAGCCCCTCAAGGTGAAGCGGCCTTGTCTGGGCAAGTAACGCCGACAGGTGCGTACCCGATGGCGCTTGAACTTAAGTGGACCGCGTACCTGCCGGATCAGCCTGCATTAAAGGGTGAAGGTGCTCTGTCGGGGGATCTGAACGAATTAACCCTGACGCAAACCCTATCGGGGTTGCTGGCGGCGACGGTTAAAGCCGATGTGAAGGATGCGGTAAGCGAGCCAAGTGGCGCACTCAATCTATCGGGGTTGGATCTGGATTTAGGGGCGTTTGTGCCCGATATGCAGAACCAACACATTAAGGCGGCTTTGGCGGCGGATTTTGATCTAAACGCGTTAGTGCTCAAATCACTAACCGTTGAGCAACCTGAGTCGAGGGCGGTGTTTTCGGTCAAAGGGCGTGTCGATCAACTGATGGACACACCGAAATTGGACCTTACTGGTCAGTGGAGCGGAGTGCGTTATCCGTTGGTGGGTGAGCCCATCGTTGCACAAAGCCCTAAGGGGACCTTATCGGTCAAAGGCCTGCTGTCGAATTATCAAGCGCGCTTAACCGCGGCGGTCGAGGGCAGTGGTCTGCCAAAAGGGGATTGGAGCCTGGATGCTAAGGGCAGTACTGAGGCATTGTCTGCGTTTACGCTGGTGGGTAATACGCTAGAGGGTCAAATTAACGCCAAAGGTAATGCGGCTTGGGAGCCTTCGGTGCGTTGGCAGGCTGAGTTATCCACAGATAAGATCAACCCGGGAGTTCAGTGGCCTGAATGGCCTGGGGTGATCAATACTCAGCTGACCTCTAACGGTCAGATCTCATCCAATGGTGTGTTGTCGTTAAAAGCCGATATAGCGCGTCTTGATGGATCGTTGCGTGATCAATCGCTGTCGGGTAAAGGCCAGATTGCGATGCAAGGCCAGCGCATTGATGTTACGGATATTAACCTCGCTCTGGGTGGCGCGGCTGTGACAGCCAACGGCTATATTGCCGATACGTTGGATCTTAATTGGTCGCTGAATGCGCCTAAGCTTTCGCAAGTATTGCCGAGTGCGCGTGGGTCTATTTCCGGAACGGGCACGGTCACCGGTACTCAAACGGCCCCTGTGATTACCGGGCAGTTAAACGGCGAGCGTTTGCAGATGGGCACAGAACAGGTGGCCAATTTAGCACTGGAGGCCAAGGTTAATTTGGCCAAGGGGCAGCGCTCGAGTGTATCGCTGGTGGCCGAAGAGGTTAGTGCCGGTGGACAAAAATGGTCCAAGGTATCGCTAACCGGTGAGGGCACGCCCGAGCAACACCAAGTTCAGTTCAGTACCGAAGAGGGGCAGGTGAATCTGAACCTTGCAGCTTCAGGCGGTTGGAAAGCACCAGCATGGTCTGGCCAGATTACGGACCTTCGCTTCCAAGAGGAGATCGCAGGGCAGTGGCAATTGCGCGATGTGGTTACCGTCAGTGCCAGTGATCAAAAAGCCAACGCGTCGGATCTGTGTTTGGACCGCCTCCCTAATGGGACGGGCAGTGTCTGTGTGAAGGGCGACTGGTCGGTTAAACAAGGTGCTAAAGGGCAGGCGACGGTCAAATCCGTTTCGTTGGATTTATTAGAGCCGTTCATGCCACTGGGCACCGCCGCCACCGGTACCGTGCAGGCCTCATCGGACTTTAAATTACCACCTGGTAAGAATCCGATCTTTGATGCGAGCCTTTCTTTACAGCAAGGTCGCTTAGCGCTGGAAGACCAAGATTTAGATATCTCATTAGGGGATACCGTGATATCGGTGATTGGCGAGGCTGATCGTTGGATTGCAAACGTGCAAGTCCCCGTACTATCGCCGCAGGGTAACATCGAAGCCAAAGCGACGGTGAACGATCCTTACAACACCGGCACGTTGACGGGCGATGTGTCCGCCACGTTGAGTGATTTGGCATTTGTCTCTTTGTTTACTCCTGATGTGCAAGCGGTCTCAGGCCAAGTCGAATCCCAATTGAATCTTTCGGGACGTTTGGCGGAGC
Organism: Neptunomonas sp. ABH4_499; assembly: GCF_056160565.1. Lineage (NCBI taxonomy): Bacteria > Pseudomonadati > Pseudomonadota > Gammaproteobacteria > Oceanospirillales > Oceanospirillaceae > Neptunomonas > Neptunomonas sp. ABH4_499. Next base: position 22,368 of record NZ_JBSWXK010000021.1, read on the forward strand.
CTCGCATCCGCGGTTACCTCAACCTCAACAATGGCCGGGCGGACTTACCGGCGCTGGGTTTACAGCTGAACCCGATTACCCTAAATGTGGCGGACCAAAACGGTACGGACACGTTGGACATCAAAGGCTCGGTCAAATCGGGCGAGGGGACGCTGAACATCACTGGGGCGTTTAATCCACTTGAACAAAGCGGCAACATCGCCTTAAAAGCGGATCGCTTCCAAGGGATGGATACCAAGGAGATTCAGGTCTGGGTATCGCCCGATTTGACGGTGGATATATCCCCGACTCTTATTAAAGTCCGCGGCGATGTTGTCGTACCGGAAGCGCATATTTCACCACCGAAAACCAGCGGCAAAAGTGTGACGACCGCTTCAAACGATGTGGTCGTGGTCAATGGGGATCAAGATGGCCTCGACCAAGCGGTCGGCTCCTTAGTGGATGCACGGGTACGTCTGATCTTGGGTGATAACATCAACGTCGATGCGCTTGGGTTTAAAGGCAAACTGCAAGGCGGCATAGTGGTGGAAGAAAACGGTCTGCAAGCGACACGTGCCACCGGTAACATTGATGTCGCAGCGGGCGAGTACAAGCTGTACGGTCAGGACTTAACCATCGAGCGCGGCAGTGTTGTATACACTGGTGGCCCCATTGATAACCCAGGTTTAGACATGCGCATCTCGCGTACCATTGAGTCGGACGATGTCACGGTCGGGGCGCAAGTTTCAGGTACAGTGAATGCACCGCGCTTTGATCTTTACTCGAACCCCTCGTACCCCGAGAGCACTCAGCTGTCCTACTTAATGTTTGGTCGAGCACCAGATACGGGCTCCTCATCGGAACAAGCGCTTTTGTATCGTGCGGCTGCGGCATTGGCCATGAAAGGCGGAAACAGCATCGCGGAAAATCTGAACGAAACCCTCAATCTGGATGATTTTGGGCTAGAAGGCGATTCGGCCGATGATACGGCGCTCTTTATCGGTAAGTACTTATCACCGCGTTTATACATCAAATATGGCGTGGGCTTACTGGAGCCTGCGAGTACCTTCTTTCTGCGTTATAAGTTAAGCTCGCGCTGGGATTTTGAATCAGAAACCGGCACCGATGGCAGTGGTGGTGATTTGATCTATACCTTGGAGAAATGAGCTAAATGTGGATTTAGCTATCTCAGAATGGAACTTTTGCAATGAGAGCGAAATGGCTAAGGTACTGCTCTTTTTTGTCATTATCTCTGCTAACGTCAATGCTGGTGAAGTCGCTTTGAGAGATCTTTTGGGCCTCTACAAAGTGACTCAGTGTGATGTTAAGTCCGAGCGCACAAAAGAAAACCAGTATGACTGTAAACAAGATCTCTTCTTTGAGCTTGTTCAAGGGCAGTTTGCCGGCGTTAATTCAGATGAGGTGGCTTATGTTTTGTGGAGCGGTGATCAACCTGAGCTTAATTACGTAGCGAATAAAGTAAACAGCCAGTTATCCAGTGATTCAGATAAAACTTCAATATTGATAAACCAAGATGAAAATGGTGTTGAAACGTTAATTTTAGCCAATGATCGGTTGGTGAAGTTTCATTCTAAATTTACTGTAAATGGGCGTGATGAACAGATTGAGTATACTTTAGCGCCTGTTCGCAGAGCTGAACTGCCTGACGTCATCTTGAACTATCCAGAGAAATAGATCGCGCCAACTTCACACTCTGATTTGGCTTATCCGCACTCTGGATAGGCCAGATCTAGCACGGTTGATTGTTATTGATCACCGCCTCGACCATCCACCATTTTACCGCCGATGAACAAGCTCGGTTTGTGGTGGCGGACCTTTCGACGCTACCGGAGCACATTCTGGCCTCGGAGCAGCGGGTGTTTGATGTATCGCCAAAAGCCTTATAACCGACCGGCTTGCGGCATTTGTAAACTCACTAATCTTGTCTACTCTGAATATGTTGAACGAACATTCGCCACGGAGTAGGACATGTCGAACTCAAAAACGTTACTCATCGTAGATGACAGCGCCGTCTCGCGCATGATGATGAAATCTATCTTGGGGGCGAAGGTACCGGACTGGGCGTTATTGGATGCACCGAACGGGCAAGCCGCGCTAGCCCTGTGCGAAACACACACCATTGATTACTTTTCGATTGATCTCAACATGCCAGAACCCGATGGCTTTCAATTAATCGAGATGCTAAAGCCCCGCTACCCATCTGAAAAAATGGTGTTACTGACAGCCAATGTTCAGGATGCCACCCATGCCAAAGCCAAAGAGCTGGGGGTAGCCTGTGTGAACAAGCCCATCACCGATGAATCCATGGATCAGCTTTTAAAGGCGCTGTTATGACAGATCAACCTACTTATTTGACGCCAATCGAACATGACTTTCTGTGCGAAATGTTCAATTTAGGGGTCGGTAAAGCGGCGTCATCCTTGAGTAAAATGGTTAATCAAGAGGTACACCTGTCTGTCCCGATTGTGGAGCTGCGCACCCGACAGGAGATGGCGGCCGAGCTTGGCCAAGGCGTCCCTATTTGCAGCGTGACTCAAAAAATGTCGGGGCCGTTTTCGGCGGATTCGATGCTGTTGTTCCCGGCGGACAGCGGTCTTAATGTCGTGCGCGCTATGCTCAACACGCATGTCTCGGACGAGATGCTGGCCGAGTTGCAACACGAAGCCCTCTCGGAGATCGGCAACGTGGTCTTAAATGCCTGCATTGGCTCAATGGCCAATACAGTATCGAGTAATTTTTCGGTGGGGCTGCCAAGCTTCGATATCTCTGAACCCGAGGCACTGCTTCAAGTATCCGATAATCAAGAAGACGATGTAGTTTTGCTGATTCGTATCTTTATGACGCTCTGCGAGAGCCAAGTTACAGGATATTTGGCGTTTGTCCTTGGGAATGTTTCCCTGCAGGAGATGAGGCGAAGTTTAAACTCCCTGCTCAGCGAAATCGCCAATGAGCACTGAATAGGTCAGTGGAGCGTAAGGGTGTATGTTCGAATCACATGATTTATCCGGTATTTTGGACAGCATGGATCTTGGGGTGCTTATCCTCGACCGGTATAAGCGTGTGCTGTACTGGAACCCTTGGCTGGAAGAGCGCAGCCACTATTCCCGCTCGGCGGTTGAATCCCTCTCGTTTTCCGAGCTGTTCCCGGAGTTAACCGGATCACGCATAGAGGAGTCGATCGATCAGGCCTTGATGGATGGCTATCCCAGTGTGATCTCGAATGTGTTTAACCGCTCGCCGTTTCCGCTTTTTCCCAAAGGTAAGGTCAACGTACCTGATCAAAGCCGCATTCAACAATCGGTGAATGTCTCTCGCTACACGTCGAAACAAGGAACCGACGAGCGTATTTACTGCCTGATCCAGATCACCGACGTTACGGCCGCTGTGATGCGCGAGCAAGCGCTGGAGCAACAAGTCAAAGAACGGCGTTTGGTCGAGAAAACCCTTGATCAAGAGCGCAGCCTTTTTGTGACCGGCCCCTCCATTGTTTTTAAATGTCGCGCCGAAGATCGGTTACCGGTGGAGTATATCTCCCCGAATGTATCGACCCAGCTTGGCTATGAGCCAGAGGTGTTTACGACAGGGCAGCTGAATTTTCTGGATCTGATTCACCCCGATGATCTAAAGCGAATAACCGAGGAGATTGCCGAATCCAGCTTGGCCGGGAATGCGCGTTTTGAACAAGAGTACCGCTTAAAAGACCACAGTGGCGCGTACCGATGGTTTCACGAGGTGATGGTCGTCAACCGAAACCGAAAGGGCAAAATCAGTCACTTTCACGGCTACATGCAAGACATTACCGAGCGTAAACATGCCGAGGCTCACATAAAGCATCTGGCCTACTACGATGCACTGACCGAACTTCCCAATCGACGTTTCTTTATGGATCTTCTTGAGCAAGAGGTTTCGCGCTGTCATCGCCATCACACCTTCGGTGCTGTGCTCTTTCTAGATCTGAACCGTTTTAAAGCGATTAATGACAGCTTAGGTCACAGTGTTGGGGATGGCTTGCTGAAAGGGGTGGCTGAGCGGATCAGTGAATCACTGCGCTCTGAGGATACCGTGGCGCGCATCGGTGGGGATGAGTTTTTAGTACTGCTGACGCAACTCGGTGAGCGGGAGGAGCAAGCGGTGGTGGCCGCCTCGCATGTGCTAGGTAAGATCACAACGGTATTAACCGAGCCTTTTTTTGTGATGGAGCACGAGATCCAAATCGGTCCAAGCATTGGGGTGTGTTTATTTGCAAATGGCAAGGAGGAAGCCCCCGACATCATCCGTCACGCCGACATTGCGATGTATCAGGCCAAGCACGGCAGCCGCAGTTGCTACTGTTTTTACGAGAGCTCCATGCAGGAGTTGGCCGACCAGCGCTTAGCGCTGGAGAAGGATCTGATTCAAGGCCTGCGTTACAACGAGTTTGAACTCTATTATCAACCGCAAATGGACCAAAGCGGCGTGATGTACGCTGCCGAATGCTTAATCCGCTGGAAGCACCCTGCGCGCGGGTTTGTATCACCGGCGGAGTTTATCCCCGTTGCCGAGGAAGTCGGCTTAATCATCCCCATCGGGGATTGGGTGATGCGCGAAGCATGCTTAACGTTAAAACGCTTAATGGAAGAGGGGCAACACACGTTGGATTACTTGGCCGTCAATGTTAGCCCAACGCAGTTCCACCACAGTGATTTTATCGTCAAGGTGCAGAAAATCATCCGACAAACCGGGGTGGATACTCGCCGATTGGTGTTTGAAATCACCGAAGGCTTGTTGATTCAAGACATCAACGAGGCGGTCATTAAAATCAAACAGTTACGAAAAATGGGAATACGGTTCGCCATTGATGATTTTGGTACAGGTTACTCATCGCTTGCGTATTTGCACCGATTGCCGCTGGATATTTTGAAAATTGATCAATCCTTCGTGCGGGATCTCAACCCAGAAGACAGCAATACCGCGATCATCAAGAACATCATCTCGATGGCGCACCACTTGGAGCTCGACCTGATTGCAGAAGGGGTCGAAACCGAAGATACGATGCGCTATTTACAGACGCTTGGCTGCGGTAAGTTCCAAGGTTACTACTTCCATCGTCCGATGCCGTTTGATGATTTCTATCGAACGCTAAACGCCGATCAGCTGGTTGCGCCCACATCGATTGAAACGTTGCGCTGAGACAATGAAGCAATAAATATAAGTGAATGCTGAGTAAGGGTGATCCCCGGCGCGCATAACGAACTCATCGACATCACATCAAATAATGGAGATGGCTACAGCACCGGCACAACGCTGGGTGGTGCGATCGTTACTGTAAAGGGGGAGAGTGTCGCCGCTGGAAGCAGAGCATTGGTTCGCAGCGGCGAGGTGGTGCGCCAGATGCCAGCGTTAATGGCGGTGGAGATTGAGGTTTAATTACTCTTGCTTACTGGGGTCGCCACTAAGTACTCGCCATAAAAAGAGGCCAGTCATCCCCCCAGAAAGTGAGGCCAAATAGCTTCCTATAGGCTCGGGATAATTGTAAAAAAGGGCAGAAAGAAAGAGTAATCCTGAGAAAACGAGGAAAGGTAGATTGAGTTTATAGGGGAGCCACTTTATTACGATAACCGTTATAACTGTCCCAAAAAGAGCAATACCTAGCGCGTTTTCCGTTAGCATATATTTAATACTCCGAAGCTCTTAGAACAGAATTCCCGATTGAGTGTTGCTGGCCTATGCCGCCATTCACATTGAACTCAACTATGATCCAAACATCATCAACATGATGGTGATGAGAGTTTTTTATGATCGTGTCACGGACCCATCCGTTAGTCACAAACCCCGTGATGCCGCCTGCACCGTCGCTAACAGCGGCTTTCGTTGAGTCTTTCATACCAGCGATTTTTTTAAAACCATATTTGAAGCCCTTGCGAACAACGCCGCCAGAGGCAATAGCTGCTACACCACCTACTCTTCCAGCGTTTATTGCCGTTCGATCATTGTTGGCCTCGGCTTGTGCCTGAGTGAGCGGCTCAAATACGTAAGTTTTAATCAGAATGCTACGATCATCTTTTGGAGCCATTCCCATAACTGCCCTTCTTAGCATTAAGATAGTGGCATGTTTGGCTTCGGTATTGATCTTAATATTATTAGAAAATAGGGTCTTAGATATGACGGACTCTGAAAAATCAGAACGCATCATTGAAATTTGAGTAACTTTTCCAGACATTCCATTAACGTTTACCCTGGAAAGCGTTTTGTATTCGACATCACATTGATTCCTTTCAATTGGCACCAGCATTGAAAAGGAAAGGAAAAGGATATGCAAGAGTGGATAAACAGAGACAGGTTCGGATGCTAGTATGATTTACATTCCAGTCTTGCTGGTTAGCTTGAAGTAACTCTAAAGATAGTCCCACTGAACCCTACCTAGCAACATATCACCAAAGAGTTTGTTTTACTAAAGCCTGCGAAACTCAAACGTTCAAAGGCTTGATCAATGACAACTACAGTCGGTATGACTGCCACAGGCGACTATACACAATGGGCAACCAGCGCAAGCCACTCAGACGTAACGATTCAAAATCGTGGCACGGAGTCTGTAGAGGTGGTCATTGCAGCGGCGCTTGCTGGGGGTGGCGATACTGGCTATTTGATCTATCCAGGCGAAGAGCGTCAGTTTAGTGGCTTTTCAGGCGTTATCTCTGGCCGTGCGCCCTTTGGTAATAACAAGTCTGATGTGGTGTTGATCCGCTCATGATCGTTCAAAAAGGGCATTTAGTTGGCGGCTCAAGACCGCTCGGTCACATTGTTCAGGGTGCCGTCGTTATCCCTCAAAACCAAGCGCCAGTGGCCGACACAGACAGTGCGCAGACTGCTTATCAGACGCCAGTAGACATCGATCTGCTCAGTAATGATATCGACCTTGATGGCACTTTGGATGCCTCCTCTGTTGAAATAGTAACCCAGCCAACCAACGGCACAGTGTCAATCAACCCGCTAAATGGCATCGCTACCTACACGCCTGGTCTGGAGTTCTATGGAGTAGACACATTCGAGTACCGAGTAGCGGACGATCAAGGCGCTTGGTCAGAGCCTGTTGCTGTTAGCTTGGATGTGGCTCAGCTGACTCGATACTTCACGTATTTAGAAGAAAGCGGTGGTATGTACTTTCAAGAGGTTCAGGCCAAGTTGCATGAACGGAGTCTCAGCAGCAGTTGCTCGTCAAGCATAGATTTAGTTGTTGTATATTTGTATCTTTCAGGAGGCTTCGGTCTCCTTTTTTATGGCTTGAATAAGCTTAAAGAAGGGTGACAAATAAAGCGCAAATCAGGGACAAAAGCGGCGCGAATTTACACGACCACGCCGATTGAAACGTTGCGCTGAGACAATGAAGCAATAAAGAGAATCAAACGCTAAGGAAGGGCGTTGCCAGAAACAAAAAAGCCCCGCGTTAGCGAGGCTTCAAGTCAGCAACCATCTTGGGGGATATCGCAAAACTGACGAATCTGAAAGATGGTGCCCAGAGGCGGAATCGAACCACCGACACGGGGATTTTCAATCCCCTGCTCTACCGACTGAGCTATCTGGGCTTAAGTGGCGCATATTCAACCATTTACGTTGGAATCTTGCAACTGTTTCGTGTGATTTTTTCGCCAAAAAAGGGTACTTAGCTCTTGGGTGGCGAAAATGGCGGCTAAATACCGATTCCTCAAGCACTTGGATCAGACTGAACTAAACTTAAACGGGCGTTGGCCGACATTGTTTTAAACACAGTCACAGTGCCCGCAAACGGGTGCGGTCAGATCACATGAAAAGCGTGGGGGCTTGGGTTGGCGTTCTTCAAGAGGCGTTCATCAAATCAATCCAGACAGGTTGCATTGCAGCTTTCTAAGGAAGGTGTCGCCATCGCCTGTGCGGAGCGTTTACCCGAAGGGCTAACGGTCACTCATCAAGCCTTTGTTACGGCGGCTAATCCGCTGACCTCCCCAGACCCCATCATCGACTACTTAAACAACGCTTCGTTAACGGACAGCAAAGCAGGAATGGTGCTGAACCGCGGGGAATATCAACTCCTGTTAGTTGAAGCGCCCGAGGTGCCAGAAAACGAGTTAAAAGAAGCGCTGATCTGGCGTGTAAAAGATTTTATGAACTGTGCGCCCGAGGCGGCGTACATCGATTATTGCCCATTGCCTGAAGATGCCTACCGCGGCCGTGGTAACCGAGTGTATGTCGCCGTTGTTGAGCGTGAGCTGGTGGAGGCCCGCGCCAAGTGGATGGAAAGCTTGGGGCTTGAGCCTGCTTGGATCGATATCCCGGAGCTTTCGCTTTTGAACCTTGTGGAGTCCATCACCGAGGATGAGATGGGCACCGCCGTGCTGGCGTTGGAGTCGGATCACAGTCACTTATTGATGTGCTCGGGCAGTCAGCTGTATATGACACGAGACTTGCCCTACAACCCGCAAACGCAGATCGACTCGACGGTGCTCGATGTGCAGCGCTCCATGGATTACTTCGAAAGCCAGATTGGTAAGCCGCCGTGTGTACGGATTTTAGTGCTGCCTCTGCAAGTGGGTGAAACGCCTTTGATGATGGCGCTTCGCGAAGGGTTAGGAGCGGATGTGCAGTCATTGGATTTGGCCGATGTGATCACCGCAAGCGAGCCGCTTAGGGTCGATCTTCAGCAGAGCTGTCTATACGCCATTGCAGCGGCGCTGCGCCCGGAGGGGGTATAGATGAAGCTGCAGCGCGTTAATCTCTTACCCAAACGTGAAAAGCCCAAACGCGATTGGCTGAGCCTCTCGATGATGGGCGTTTATGTGGGCGCTGGCATCGGCTTCATGGTGATCTGGATGTTGTGGAGCCTCTACAACAACTACAGCACACAAGCAGAGCTCAAAACCGCGCAAAGAACGCTGACCACCTTACAGGCGCGCGCCAACGACTTACAAACCGAGCTGCAAAGCATGAAACCCGATGATGGCTTGCTGGCCCGCCAGTCTTTGCTGCAAAAGCGCATCAATATCAAACGGGCCTTAATGGGGGAGCTGGTTACCGTTTCTCGGGCCAACCAAGCGGGGTTTGCCCTGCCGATGTTTGATCTGGCGTTCGCGATGCCTGATGGGGTTTGGCTGCACAGTATTCGATTGGGCAATGATGATCATCAGATCGTTCTTAACGGTTTTACCCAGCACCCAGCATTACTGACGACTTTGGTCGATCAGTTGGCCATTACGCCTCGTTTTACGCTCTTTCATGTCATCAGCATTCAAAGTCAGCAGCAGGATGAGGGCGAGGCTTACAGCTTTGAACTGATTGGCCATGTCACGTTGCCAGCCAGCGTTCATCAAGGAGGCCAGCCATAATGTGGGACAAGCTAAATGAGCGTTACTTAACGCTTAACCCTCGTGAGCGGGTTCTGATGGGCGCAACCACCTTTGTGTTTGTCGCTGCGTTGCTACTGATGTTGGTGATTGAGCCTGCTGAAAAACAGCAGTCGCGTGCGGCTCAGCAATTGACGGCCACTCAAACCAATTTGGACTCCCAGCGGGCCGCGATGAATTTATTGGATGCAGCACGCCAAAAAGACCCATCCGCACCTGCACGGGAAGCGGTTGAGGCGTTAATCCGAGAAGATCAGCAGATCACCGAGCAGCTGTCCGCATTATCGCAGGTGTTAATGGACCCGGCTCAAATGACCGATACCTTGCGTCGTTTGTTGAATCAGCACCCGGGCATTGAGGTGGTGTCGATCGAGAATTTACCGGTACAAAACCTTCAAGCATCAGACCGAATCATCCCCAAGGATACAGAAGCCCAAGCGGACGATACGGCCGACCCAACGGATCAGAATGCCCCAATTTTTCGCCACGGCGTTGAGCTTGTTTTGGTTGGCGACTTTGATGCGTTGTACCGCTACCTGTTTGCCGCTGAACAAAACGCCAAGGCGTTTTTCTGGGATTCGGTCGAGATCGAACAAGAGGAGTACCCACGTAACCGCATGACACTGCGTGTCCATACGCTCAGTGGTGAGGAGGGCTGGTTAGGTGGCTAAACATATGCTGATTCGTATCGTGCCTGTGTGCGTTCTGATGTGGGCGGTTGCGCTCCATGCTGCGCCAACGGTATTGGTCCCCGAATTATTAAAAGACCCGATGAAAGCGCCGCGCTGGGTCACTACCCAAGTGGATGTTCAGCCTGTGGCCGCGGAGATCTCGGTATCGGCGATCATTTACCGCCCCAAAGGCGCGATGGCGGTGATTAATGGCCAGCGTGTTCGCGTGGGGGATACCGTGGCCGATGCGAAAGTGACACGAATAGAGCCAAAACGCGTGCAAGTTATTACCCGCGATGGGCGTCAATGGCTGAGCCTAAGTGCACCCGAGTCGATCAAGGTGCGCCGGAGATAGTAGATGAAACAAAATACACGTACCTCATCCGTTAACCCTCGCTCGCTGATGCTGCTGAGCGTGTTGGCACTGGCGGGCTGTCAGACGGTGGGACATGTGACCCAACAGCCGCCTGCGATGGAATCCGAGCTGATGCTTGAAGAGGCGATTGCCCAAAATCAGATTCAACACACGGTGGCCGCGCCTCCGGCGCCTATGCCGTTGGCCCCGATGTCTTTGGCGGAGCTGTCTCAGCAACCTGAAGAGCGTTTTGATGTGGCCGCCGATCAGCTGTCGGCCCGCACCTTTTTTATGGGGCTGGTCGAGGGCACGCCTTACAACATGATGGTTCACGACCAGATTGAGGGGCTGATCAGCCTGCACCTGAAAGATGTGACGGTGCCCGAGGTGATGCAAGCAGTACGCGATGTTTACGGCTATGAGTACAAACGCACCGGCAATCTGTACCAAGTGGTGCCAGCCGCCCTTGAGACGAAAATTTTCCAAGTGAACTATCTGGATGTGGCGCGTGCCGGCCAGTCCAGTACCTCGGTAAGCTCGGGCTCTGTGTCCCAAGTCGAAAACGATGATTCGGACTCGGATGATGACAGCGATTCGGGCAGTAACCGCTCGACTAAGCTCAGCACCCAGATCAATACCTCGAACCGCTCCGACTTTTGGGGCACCTTACAGATGACGCTCTCGGCCATCATCGGCCCAGAAGAGGGGCGTCGTGTGGTGGTGTCGCCGCAAACCGGTGTGATTGTTGTACGTGCAATGCCAAGCGAACTCAGCATGATCGATGATTATCTTAGCCAGTCGGAGTTGACGCTGAAACGCCAAGTGGTGATCGAGGCGAAGATCCTCGAAGTCACGTTGAACAACGGTTTCCAAGCGGGCATCAATTGGAGTGCATTGGGGCAACCCAACAGCCGTAATTCGGTGCAATTCTCGCAATCCAGCGCCCAAATCAGCAATCCGGACAACTTGGCCGGTGTGTTCAGTGCGGCGTTTAACCTCAATGATTTTACCGCCTTGATCGATCTGCTCGGTCGCCAAGGTAATGTGCAGGTGCTCTCAAGCCCTCGTGTATCGACGTTGAACAACCAAAAAGCGGTGATCAAGGTCGGGACGGATGAGTTTTACGTCACCGACATCCAAAACACCACCACAACGGGGACAGCGACCACCACCACGCCGGACATTGAGCTAACGCCGTTCTTCTCTGGTATTGCGTTGGATGTGACCCCGCAAATCAGTGAAAACAACGAAATTATCCTGCACATTCATCCTTCGGTGAGCGATGTGATGGATCAGCAAAAATCGATCAGCATCGGCACCGATTCGTTCAATATCCCATTGGCGCTGAGCTCCATTCGTGAGTCCGACAGCGTGGTGCGAGCGCAAAGTGGACAGGTGATTGTGATCGGAGGTTTGATGCAATCCTCCAGCAACGATGTGCGCGCCAAAGCCCCAGGGCTTGGCGATATTCCGGGTGTGGGTAAGTTGTTCCAGCAGCGCCAGCAAAGCTCGGACAAAAGCGAACTTGTTATCTTGCTGCGCCCCGTGATTACCGGTGCCGAGCAGTGGAAGCAAGAGCTGCAACGCTCGCTTGATAGCTTCCGTGGGCTTCAATAAGCGTGGGTGTTGCGATGTATACAGACCACTTTGGCATGCAAGAGCTGCCCTTTACGCTGACCCCCAATACGCACTTCTTTTTGGCCATGCCAAGCCATCAGGAAGCGCTTAATTTGGTGCTGGTGGCGTTAAGCGGTGGGGATGGCTTTATCAAGGTGGTGGGCGAGGTCGGCACTGGCAAAACCATGGTCTGCCGCATGCTGCTCAATCAGTTGGAGAAAGAGGGCTACCAAACCGCGTACATGCCCAACCCGCACTTATCCCCAGCCGCACTGCGTCGTCATTTTGCCGAAGAGATCGGTGTGAATAACGTCGGTAGCTTGGACGAAGTGGGTTTAATGAGCGCGATCCAACATCGCTTGATCGAGCTGGCGCAAGGGGAGCATCCCTTGGTGCTCTTGGTCGATGAAGCGCAGGCAATGCCGGAAGAGAGCATCGAAGCGCTGCGACTACTGACCAATCTTGAAACCGAATCCCGCAAACTCTTCCAAGTGGTCTTATTTGGGCAACCTGAGCTTGATGACCTGTTGGCTAAAGCCTCGCTTCGCCAGTTAAAACAGCGCATCACCTTCAGCTGTCGCATCCGGCCGATCACCGAAGAGGCGGTTGAGCCCTACTTACAACAACGAGTGACTCGTGCTGGGTATTCCGGGTTAAAGCTGTTCCGTCCAAGTGCGGCGCGTTTGATTCATCAAGCTTCGAACGGCATTCCGCGGGTGATGAACATCTTGGCGCATAAAGCGTTGATGGTGGCCTACGGCAAGGGCGATCATCAGATTAACCCCTTACATGTTAAGCGGGCCATTCTGGATACCGAGACGGTCTCTATGCCACCGTCCAAAGCGGCGTGGTGGCTGACCGCAACGATCATGGCGTTGGCCACAGGATCATTGCTGTTTTGGGTGCAATCGCGGGGGCTGTTATGAGCTTAGTCAACGACATGCTGCGCGACTTGGATGATCGTAAACGAGACGGTCAAAAAACCGATGGGCTGGGTACAGCACCGTCTAAGGCCAAACGCTCGGGCGGGTTTGTTGCACTGATCCTAGGTCTGATCATCGTGACTCTGGTGGTCGCCGTTGCACCCAAGGCGTGGTTTGCACAGCTTAGAAGTCTGTTCTCAAACAGCACACCACCAGTAGAAGCAACGGTACCTGTGACCACGGTGGCACATACCGAAGGGGGCGTGCTTGAAGTGCCTAACATCACCCAACCCCTTGAGTCATCCGAGCCCCTTACACAGCCGCAGCCCGATTCTACCCAAGTGAATCAACCTCAAGGGATGACTCAGAGCATTGAGCAGATGAACTGGCAGATGATCCCTCAAGAGGGCGGTAGCCCTATTGCCGAGCTGACGTTTTGGTTAGCGAACAGTACGGCGTTTGTGGTGTACGAAAAGAGCGCCGAGCGCATTGAGCTGGGTTTGCAGGTGAGTGATCGAGGGGAGCTTCCGGCATTACCGGATGGACTCAGTGATGTGATTGGTAAGGCCGCAAGCGTGGCGGATGATCAGTACTTTCGCTTTGTGATCGAAACCCGCGAGCCGGTGCGTTTTGAAACCGCGCTTAAAACCAATCCGACGCGCTTTATGGTCACGGCAACACCTAAGGTGGTGACGCCTGTTGCGCCAGCGTCTCGTCCGGCGGAACTGAAGCCTGCCGCCGTCATAGAATCTACCAACAAAACCCCGACCAAGGCTGCCGAACCACCGGCATCAACCGAGTCGATCACGCCGACTCAGGCTCAATCGAACTTGTCGGCTGGGACATGGCGCAAATCGATCTACTCCAGCACCACCGATGCCGGGGGCGTGCGTGAGGCGAAGCGTTTAATGGCCAGTCAGCACACCGCGCAGGCGATTACGGTGTTGTTTGAGCAAGTCGCTCGTGCTCCAAAATCAGTGCAGAGTCGCTATCTGCTGGCTCAGTTGTTGTTGGCAACTGAACAATACCCCGAAGCCCAGCAGGTGTTTATGGGCGCGCCCGACAATCTATCGTGGGGGCTGTTAAAGGCACGTTATTACCTACAAATGGGTCAAACCGGTGCCGCTGTGCAAACCTTGAGTCGTTACCCACAAGGGCAGCAGCGTGCTGATTACATCCAATTACTCGCCGCTGCTTTGCAGCAGCAGGGCAAACATAAAGACGCCGTCGAGCATTACCTAACCTTGTTGGCAATGGACCCGAACCAAGCCTCAGCGTGGAACCGCATGGCGGTATCTTTGGAGCATCTAGGTCGTCGCCAGAAGGCGATTGATGCCTATCAAAATGCTTTGAAAGTGGCTGCAGCGCCCATCGCAGAGCGTCAGTTTGCGGCAGCTCAGATTCAACGTTTATACGGCGCAGCCGGTGTAGGAGGCCAGTAACCGATATGGCATCACCGAAAGCTAAAATCCGAATTGGTGACCTGCTGGTTCAAAACGGCGTCATCAGCGAACCTCAGTTGATGGAGGCGCTGCAGCGCCAGAAAGAAACCCGTCAAAAACTCGGTCGCACCTTAATCTCGTTAGGGTATGTTGAAGAGCAGCAGTTTCTGGAGTTTTTGGCGCAGCAGATGAACGTGCCGCTGGTGGATCTGATCCATTACAGCTTTAACCAAGCGGACGTACTGAAACTCTCGGAAACCCACGCCCGTCGATTCCGCTGCATCGTGTTAAAAGAGCATCCGGATCACTTTTTGGTGGGGATGTCCGACCCCTTAGATCTGTTCGCCTTTGATGAGATTCAGCGCCTTTTACCGAAAACGGTTGAGCAGGCCGTTGTGTCCGAATCCCAACTGCTGCAAACCTTGGATCTGGTGTATCGCCGCTCCAGCGAGATTGAATCCCTTGCCGATGAGCTTAGCGAAGATCTGGGCGAAGACACCTTTGACCTCTCGCGCTTAACCGCCTCCGATGAGGTGGATGCGCCGGTGGTTAGGCTCTTAAAGAGCTTATTTGAAGATGCCGTGCAAGTTGGGGCATCGGATATCCACATTGAACCTGACGAGCACGTTCTTCGGATTCGCCAGCGTGTCGATGGCGTCCTGCAAGAGCAGGTGATGAAGGAAACTCGAATCGCCTCGGTATTGGTGTTGCGCCTTAAGTTGATGGCGCAGTTGAACATCTCGGAAAAGCGCTTGCCGCAAGATGGGCGTTTTCAGATCAACGTGAAAAACCGCACCGTGGATGTGCGTATCTCGACCCTGCCAGTGCAATACGGCGAGTCGGTCGTTATGCGTTTGTTGGATCAAAGCGGCGGCGTGATTGGCCTTGATAAAGCAGGCCTTCCGGATGTGATGCTGACCCGTTTACGACGCCTGATTCGAGAGCCGCACGGCATCTTGCTGGTGACAGGCCCCACCGGTAGCGGTAAAACCACGACGCTGTACGGCGCCCTCAACGAGCTAAACGACCCATCGCGGAAGATCATCACCGTTGAAGACCCCGTCGAGTATCGTTTGCCGCGCATCAGCCAAGTGCAGGTAAACCCACAAATCGGTTTGTCCTTCTCTAAGGTGCTGCGTACCTGTTTGCGTCAAGACCCGGATGTGCTCTTGGTGGGTGAGATACGTGATCTTGAAACCGCGGATATTGCGATGCGCGCGGCGATGACCGGTCACTTGGTGTTATCCACCTTGCACACCAACGATGCGATCTCAAGCGCCATGCGTCTGATTGATATTGGCGTAGAAGGGTATCTGGCAGGGACGGCGGTGCGCGGTATTTTGGCACAGCGATTAATCCGTAAAATCTGTGATAACTGCAAAACGCCGTATCAGCCAACGCTTCAAGAGCAGGTCTGGCTGGATCTTAAGCGGGAAGAGGCGCACGTGGATGGCCATCAGTTGTATCACGGCACCGGGTGCACCTACTGCAACAACACTGGCTACAAAGGCCGTACCGGTATATTTGAGCTGTTGGAACTGAACGATCAGATGGCCGATGCGCTTCGCCGTAACGACAGCGCGGAGTTTGCCAAGGTCGCCAAACACGCCGATGGCTATGAGCCTTTGATGATGAATGCGCTGAAACTGGCCGAGCAAGGGGTCACCTCGTTAGAGGAGGTGTTCCGCGTGACCGAACAGCTGGATGAGAGCTATTTGGATGCGGCCTCGGTGTCGGCTGACGCACATGATCATGCGGATACGCATCTAGGGGCGGCGCCTGCGGCTCCCACGAATACGCCATCCAAAGCGGATGTTCCCCCTTTGCCATCGTTCGAGCTGGATCAAAAAGAAGCCCGCAAAACCGATCAGTCGAACACGCCAAAACCGCCGCCGTTTGGCAATTTGGAGCTTGAGTAATGGCGAGCTTTAGCTATCGCGGGCGCTTAGCCGATGGCTCGGTTACCACTGGCCAGCTTGAGGGGTTAAACCCATCGGAGATCGCCTCGCAGCTGTTTGATCAGGGGATCACGCCGATTGCGATTGAGCAATCCGAAGGGGTTGGTCCAAAAGCGGAGAAAAAGCCGAGCCTGGCTCAGAAAAATCTCTTTGAACGGGTCAAAATTGATGAGCTGATCATGCTCTCGCGTCAGCTGGCCAGTCTGACTCGCGCCGGTGTGCCGATCACCAATGGCATGCGTGGGTTGGCGAATACCGTGGGTAACCCCCTCTTAAGTCGCACGCTGAACCAAATAGCGGATGATCTGGAGCGCGGTAATACGCTCTCGACCACCATGGCCAAGCATCCGAAGCTTTTTAACAACCTGTATGTGAGTTTGATCCACATCGGGGAGAACACCGGTCGCTTGGATGTGTCCTTCTCGCAGATGGCGAGCTATTTGGAGCTGGAGCGCCAAACCACCCGAAACATCAAACAAGCCACCCGCTACCCCATGTTTGTGTTCATCGCGATTGCGCTTGCGATTGGGGTGATCAACGTGTTTGTGATTCCGGCTTTTAAAGGTGTGTTCGACAGCTTTGGCGGCGAGATGCCGTGGCAAACCCGTGTGTTGATTACCCTGTCCGACTTTACCGTGAATTGGTGGTATTTGATTCTCGGTGTGTTGGTGGTGGGGCTGGTGAGCTTTATGCGCTGGAAGAAAACCCCGAAAGGGCGCCTTAAATGGGATGGGATCAAACTCAAAATGCCGCTGGTCGGCGAGATCTTCTACCGGGCCGTGCTGGGACGTTTTTCTCGCACCTTTAGCATTGTTTTGAAAGCCGGTATCCCGATTGAACAGGGCTTAACCATCGTGAGCCGTGCTGTGGGTAATGAGCACATCGGCCAAAAAATTGCCGGTATGCGCCGGGGCATTGAGCGCGGTGAAGGGTTCTCGACGACCGCCTATCGCACCGAGATGTTCAGTCCGTTGGTGATGCAGATGCTAGCCGTCGGTGAAGAGACCGGACGCGTGGATGAGATGCTCGAAGAGGTGGCTAACTTTTATGAGGAGGAGGTCGAGTACGACCTGAAAAACCTATCGAGTGTGATCGAGCCGATCTTGATTGTTGCGATTGGCATCATGGTACTGATTTTGGCGCTTGGTGTGTTCCTACCCTTGTGGGAACTGAGCACAACGATCAATAAGTGACGCGTATGGGGCCGATCTCGCGTCGATCTCGCCTGTTTGATGTGGCCATCACCATGGTCATTTTGGCGGTGTTGTACGGCACCTTGTCGCGTTATTTAGGCCAAGTGGGTGAGTCGGCCGAACGGGCGGCGATGCAAACCACCTTGATGCAGATCCAGCGACAAATCACGCTGACGCTGGCAAAACAGTATGTAAAAGGGCAGGGCGCTGCCGTTGGTGTGGCGATGAGTGATAACCCGTTTGATGGGTTTGAGAGCCCACCTAAAGGCTATCAAGGTGAGATTGATCACCTTTCGGATCTGCCGATGGATGGCCCAAGGGCGGTGTGGTACTTCGACCGGTCGACACATCACTTGGTGTATCTGGTCAGTCGGGGCGATTACCTGATCTATCACCGGCGTGACAGCAAGGCGGCGCGCCTGCAAATTCTCAGATTTGTGCTTAACTTAAGCTCAAATGCGGCCGATAACAAAGGCATACAACCAGGGTTTAATGCCACCTTGACGGCCGTTGACCTCTACCGTTGGGATATGGACACCAGCGACTAACCAAAACTCGAGGGAGTGATAGGACGTCAGTCATAGCGCATATGCGCTGATTTGGAGTAAGAGATATGAAACAGCAATCCGGTTTTACCATCATCGAGCTGGTGGTCGTTATCGCCCTTTTGGGGATCTTGGCGGCGGTCGCTCTTCCACGATTCATTGATGTAACAGATGACGCCCACGCAGCCTCTGTCCAAGGGACGGCGGGCGCTCTGGCCGCTGCTGTGAACTTGGTTAAGTCGCAAGCGATTGTCGAAAACGCAACGGCCGGTGACACCGTGACCATCGATGGCACGCACATCGTTGTGAACGCTAACCGCTACCCTACGCAAACCAACGGTTCTGCAGTCACTGATGGCAGTGCTACACCGGCGGTATCTGCCGCTAACTGTGTGGCGGTTTGGGATTCTGTCCTTCAAGCGGGCGCGCCATCCGCAGCTACTGCTGCTGGCTCTGATTTCTTGGCGACCACCAACGGTAACCAGTGCCTGTTCACCTACCAAAACTCAACTACCATCCCGGATACCGATCAGATCGGTTACGACACAACTTCGGGTGAAGTGGTGGTTCAGTAAGCGCGTCAACCAGCGAGTCCGTAACGATGAAGCATCGTGGCTTCTCGCTGGTTGAATTGGTCACGGTACTGGCTCTGGTGAGCATCCTCGGTGCCGTGGCGTTTGCTCGTTTTGCGAATGTCTCGAACTACCAATCTGCGATTTTTCGGCAAGAGTTACTCTCCTATTTTCGTCTCGCCCAACGTGTGGCTGTGGCTCACCAAGGGGGCGATACTGTCTTTTCCCTTCAGCAGACCGGCGCTACTTGGCAAGTGACGCTGCAGTTTGATGGCCAGACCCGCACCGATACCCTCGATGGTGAGGAGGCGGTCACCTTTCGCTTAGGCGGCTTTACAGGATCGTTGTCAGGCGGCACCTTGTATCGGGCCGTGTATAACGATGAGGGCGACTTCACTCAGGTGACATCCCCCGCCAACATCCCCGTTACCCAAAGTATTCAACTGACAGTTGGGGTTCATAACATCTGTGTGGCACCAACCGGGTTCGCTTATGATGGCAACTGCTTGTAAGCGCCCACACGGCTTTTCCATGATGGAGATAGTGCTGACCATCGCCATTATCAGTGTTTCATTGGTGGTCTTGATCACCGCCTTTGGCGGCTTAGCTAAGCGCACGGCCGACCCTGTCCTGCAAGCCAAAGCGGCCTTTTTGGGCCAAGCCTACATGGATGAGATCATCACCAAACGCTTTGATGAGCAATCACCTGTCGGTGGTACGCCTGCGTGCGATGCCAGCAGTTGCTCCGCGACTCTAGGCCCAGATGCGCTCCCAAGTGGCGCTACCGAAAGCCGCACCGATTATGACGATGTGGATGATTACACGGGCCTTATCGAAACGCCCTCGTTGAATGCGCTAGGGGCGGCGCGCCCTGAGTACGATGGCTTTCAAATTGCAGTACAAGTCCGTTACGCCGGTGGCGATTTTGGGCGGCCCAGCCATACGCTAAAACGGATCGAGGTGACGGTTACCCCACCCGGTGAGAACGGCATCCGTTTTACCGCCTATCGGGGGAATTATTGATGCAAAAGCCCCCATTACACGCCCAAGGTTTTACCTTAATTGAATTGATTGTGGTGATTGTCCTGTTAGGGATCATCGCACTAACAACGACGCAGTTTATCGTCTCCTCTGTATCGGGTTTTGCGGATCAGAACCGACGGGAGAGCATCGCCACGGCCAGTCGTGTGGCAATGGACCGCCTCGTGCGGGAGCTGCGAAACGCGCTGCCCAACAGCGTGCGTACCAATGGCAGCTGCTTAGAGTACATACCAGTTGAGGAAGCCACCCAGTACTTTGATGCCCCGTTTAGCGCGGCTTCGAGCAGTCTTTCGATGGTGCCGTTTTCGAGCACGCCCGAAATTACCCAAAACCAAACCCGTGCGGCCATCTACCCCATCAGCACCAGCGCTGTGTACAACACCGGCTCGTCATCGGTTATCTCGCCAACCATTAGTTCTTCGGCGGCGAGTTTAGTGGGGGCTGCGGCGGTAACACTCAGTTTTAATGCCAGCCATCAGTTTGCATCGGCTTCGCCGCAATCGCGCTTGTTTATGGTCGCCCCGCCGGTGAGTTGGTGTTTTGTGGGGGATAGACTGTATCGTTACAGCGGTTATAACCGCGCGAGTACGCAACCTACGCCGGCCAGTTTGCCAAGTACCGAGCCAAACCGAGGTTTGATGGCGTACCCAGTGACGGCAGGCACGCCGTTTCGCTTAAGTGATGCGACGCTCACGCGTAATGCCTTGGTGATCATCGAATACCAAGCGGTGCTCGAAGGGGAGTCGCTATTGATTCAGCAGGAGGTGCAAGTTCGAAATGCGCCTTAGACAACACGCCTTACGCATCCGATCAAAACATCATCAAGCCGGCCTTGGTTTGATCTCGGCGGTGTTTGTGATCGTGATCTTGGCTTTGCTGGTGGCTGGGATGAGCAAAGTGATGATGGTCTCGCAAAGTTATCGTGCTCAGGAAGTGCTGGCGGCGCGGGCTTTATTGGCGGCTCAGTCGGGCAGTGAATTACACCTATCCAGGTTGTTGCACCCTGATAATAGCGGAGTGTGTGTCTCAGACAGCGGGCAGGTATCGCTCAGTGCAGATGGCCTTGCTGGGTGTGGCTACCAAGCCAGCTGCAGCGCCATTACCATTGATACGAAAAGCTACTTTACGATCGAGAGCACCGGGAGGTGTGGCTCTGGGGTGGATTCGGCCACGCGCATTATCCGAACGCGCGTGGCGAATTGATCTTAGGCTTGGATGCCGTATTGCTCGCGGTAGGCGTTGATGGCCGCAATCGCCTCGTCGTAGCCGCCGGCTTCGCTTAGGTACTCAACGATGTCATCCAGCGATACGATGCTGACCACTTGCATGCCGTAATCGCGCTCCACCTCTTGGATCGCGGACAGCTCACCTTTGCCTTTTTCCATACGGTTTAGGGCGATCATAACCGCTGCAGGCGTTGCTTGGTTGGCGTTGATGATCTCCATCACTTCGCGGATGGCAGTACCTGCGGTGATTACATCGTCGATGATCATCACTCGGCCTTCCAGTGGTGCGCCGACTAAGTTGCCGCCTTCGCCGTGATCTTTGGCCTCTTTACGGTTGAAAACGTAAGGCACGTCGCGGTTAAAATCGTTGGACAGCGCCACAGCAGCCGAGGCCGCCAGTGGAATGCCTTTGTACGCAGGGCCAAACAGCACATCAAACTCGATGCCCGCATCTTCAATGGCGGCTGCGTAGAAACGCCCCAGTTTGGCAAGTGCGGTACCTGTGTTAAACAGGCCAGCATTAAAGAAGTAAGGGCTTACCCGGCCGGACTTAAGAGTAAACTCACCAAAACGCAGTACGTTTTGTTCGATGGCAAATTGAATAAACTCTCGTTGATAGTCACGCATGGTCGGCTCTCGTATTGGGTTAAAAGACGACATTTTAACACTGATTTTATCCCTAAGTGCGTATAAGCGTGAGATTTTACCGAGCTTGAAATTTCATTTTGGTAAACTTACCTATACAATTCATATACATTTTTCAATCGGTTTTTCGCTTTACAGGAACCCACCCAACTATGCGAGTTATCACCTTCAATACACAAGGTATTGAGCAGGCGGCTGATAAAGGATTCTTTGACTGGATGATCCATCAGGATGCAGACGTCGTCTGCCTGCAGGATCTTCGGGCAAAAGAGTATCAGCTGGACGGTGATCGTTATCATCCTGATGGATACTTCCCATACTTCTTCGATGCGTTCGAAGATGGCTATAGCGGTGTAGCGATCTACACCCGTCACATGCCTAAGGCGATCATGACCGGCCTTGGGTTTGAGTTGTGCGACTTCCACGGTCGCTTTATTCAGGCCGATTTCGATAAAGTCAGCGTGTCCTCTTTGCACATCCCATCGGGATTAAAAGGCCACGAAGCACAAAAGACCAAAGATGAGTTTATGACGCACTTTATGGGGCACCTTAAAAAGACCCTACGTAAGCGTCGTGACTTTATCTTCTGCGGTACTTTTAATACCGCACACCGCACGGTCGACCTAAGCAACTGGTACGCGAACCAAACCGTATCGGGCTTTTTACCCAGCGAGCGCGCATGGATGGAAGAGATGCTGGGCGAGTTAGGCTTTATTGACGCGTTTCGCGAAGTGAACAAAGCGGACCGTCAGTTTACTTGGTGGCCGGATTACAACCGTGCTCGCTCCCTGAATGAGGGTGCACGTTTGGATTACCAAGTGACGACTGCGAACCTGCGTAAGATCGTGAAAAGCGTTCAGATCTACAAAGACGAGATGTTCTCGGAACACGCGCCTTTGATCATCGACTACGATATGGATCTGTAACCAAGATTGTCACACGCAAGATGCAAAAAAGGCGCTTACATCAGCGCCTTTTTTAATGCTTCGGACAAGGAACCGAATCAGAAGTGAGTGGGCAGATGCTTACTTCGCCTCTGCCAACGCCTTTTTCTGCAGCTCAACGATCTCTTTAATGCCTTTTTCGGCCAGTGCCAGCATCTTGTTCAGCTCGTCTTGCGTGTACGGCGCGCCTTCGGCAGTGCCTTGTACCTCAATAAAACCGCCTTTATCCGTCATGATCACGTTCATGTCGGTTTCGGCTGCGGAATCTTCAGCGTAATCCAAATCCAGTACCGGCTCTCCCTTGTAGATACCCACAGAGATGGCCGCCAGCATGTGCTTGATCGGGTTGCCTTTCAGAGCACCGTGCTTGTCTTGCTTTAGGAACTCGATCGCATCCATCAGGGCAACGCAGGCACCTGTGATTGATGCCGTGCGAGTACCGCCGTCGGCTTGAATTACATCGCAGTCGATGGTGATGGTGTTTTCACCCAGTTTGTTCAAGTCCAGTGCGGCACGCAACGAGCGGCCGATCAGGCGTTGGATCTCAATCGTACGGCCGCCTTGCTTACCGCGCGCCGCTTCACGGTCATTACGGGTATTGGTAGAGCGGGGCAGCATGCCGTATTCGGCCGTAACCCAGCCAGAGCCAGAACCACGCAAGAAGCGAGGCACGCCGCGATCAACGGTCGCGGTGCAGATCACTTTGGTATCGCCAAACTCAACCAATACAGATCCTTCTGCGTGTTTAGTGAAGTTACGAGTGATTTTGATCTCGCGTAACTGATCCGGCTGACGACCGCTTGGGCGGATAGTGGTCAGACCCAAGGATTGAAGTTGGTCGGAGATTGTAGAACTCATGAATAACGATACCTTTTACTGTGTTTAACACCGTCTAATGACTATTGGCTTAATAGAGCGACAGCCATTTGACTGTTACACTATGAATCGACGCTAATTCTAATCGAGATGGAATCATATGACACGTAGTATGACGGCTTTTGCCAGACAGGAAAGTCAGCACAGTTGGGGCACGGTTATTTGGGAAGTCCGTTCCGTTAATCACCGTTTTTTGGAACCGCATCTGCGTATCCCTGATCAATTCCGCGAATTAGAAGGCACACTGCGCGAGCGCCTGCGTAAAAAACTCAGCCGCGGTAAAGTCGAGTGCACTTTGCGCTTTATGCCAGATGCCAAAGCGCAAAGCCTGCAAATTAACGAAGTGTTTACGCAGCAACTGGTCGAAGCCACCCATCAGATCGAAGCGATCATGGGCCCAAGCCAAACCATCAGCCCGATTGAGCTCTTGAAATGGCCAGGCGTACTGCAAGACGCCCAAATCGATATGGACGAGGTGAAAAGCGTAATCACCCAACTGTTCGATACCGCACTGGATGACCTTGTAAAAGGTCGCGAGCGCGAAGGACAAGAGCTGGCTAACCTGATCCTCCAACGCATCGATGGCATCAGCGCCGTTGTTGCCGATGTACGCGCCAAAATGCCAACCATCCTCGATAACCAACGCAACCTGTTGCGCAGCCGTGTCGCGGAGCTGGGCGTGGAGCTTGACCCACAACGCTTAGAGCAAGAGATTGTGATTCTGGCGCAAAAAGCCGATGTGGATGAAGAGATGGACCGCTTAGACACCCACGTTCAAGAAGTGCGCCGCATCCTGAAAAAACGCGAGCCGGTGGGCCGCCGTTTGGACTTTTTAATGCAAGAGCTTAACCGCGAAGCGAACACGCTGTCGTCGAAATCGATTGTGACGGATACCACACAAAGCGCGGTGGAGCTGAAGGTGTTGATTGAGCAGATGCGGGAGCAGATTCAAAACATCGAATAGTTTTTTTACCCGTCCAAGAATGTCTTAGAAGCCCTGTTATTTGCTTGTAAATACAGGGCTTTTTTATTTTTCCCGTCCAAATCGGTTTGCAGATGTTCGTTACCAACTACCTGTTTAGTGGTGGGCAGAATGGTGGGCAGCCCCCTCATTTTGGCTCAATAAGCGTTTTGCGGTGAGCAAATTGGTGAGCAGTAAGTTGCCCAATTTTCGCATTTAACTCGCCACCACAACAGGTTAGCTGCTGATTCAATAAGCAAATCGGTGGTGGGCAGCCATTATTGCCCCCTCCATTATTTCAGCAACTATGGAGTAAACATGGGAAAACTCACAGCAAAACAGGTTATTGCATACAGCAAAGCCGACCCCAAAAAATATTCAGACGGTGAAGGCCTATACTTTTGCGTCCGCAAACAGGGTTCGCCTTATTGGATGATCCGCTACACCACAGCCAAAGGAAGACGAGAAGCGACCTTGGGACAATTTCCTTTAATGTCGTTGGCAGACGCTCGAATTGCCGCCGCTTATTTTCGAAAAGAAGTACGCGACGGCATAGATCCTCTTCTGGAAAAACAGAAAATCGAGTTACCTGAGATTGAAACCGTGGATCAACTGTTCCATGACTGGTATCGAACCGATCTGAGCCGAAGACTTAAGCATCCCAAGATTCCGTATCGGGTTTACACCAAAGACATAAGCCCAGTCATTGGCATTAAGTGTATTGCTGAGGTGACTGCACGCGATGTGCGCGAAGTATTAGAGCGCATTCGAGAAAGTAACCGCCCTACCATTGCCAACGATACCTTGATGTACATGAAGCAGCTGTTTCGGCATGCGATAAAGCTCGACTTAACGCTGAACAACCCAGCCGCAGCATTTACCGTAGACGATGCCGGTGGCGTGGAGTCTAGTAAAGACAGGATGCTCAGCAAAGAGGAAATTCACTACGCCTTTAGCGTGTTTCATACCCATATCAATAGCTTTGGCCGCGACAACTACCTCGCTTGCTGCCTGTTTTTGGTGTTGGGTGTGCGCAAAAGCGAATTGTGCGAAGCCATGTGGCGTGAAATGGATTTAACCACGGGTGTGTGGGATCTACCCAAAGAACGCAGCAAAACCGGCGTCCCCATTAGCATCCCCTTACCGCGCCAAGCCATTGCCTGGTTTAACGAGCTGCAAGTCCGCGCTTGTGGCTCGCCTTATGTTTTCCCGGCCAGACGAGCAAGCCATCGTCCACATATGGGGCCAGATACGCTAAACCGCGCCATTTCTAAACTCTTTGGTCGCGAGCCGGGTCGCAAAAAACAGCCACCCAATAAGATGGGTAAACTCGAACACTTCACCGTACACGATTTACGCCGCACCTTTCGCAGCCTTGCCGCCTCTTTGGGCATTGCAGGCAATGTGGCCGAACGCTGTCTTAACCATAAGCTAAAAGGCGTTGAGGGCATCTACGACCGACACGATTACTTTGAAGAGCGACGTATTACCCATCAAACCGTAGCTGATGTGGTTGAACCGCTGGTGAACTTTGAACACCCTTCACAGCACCACACAGGAGGGCGTTAACATGCGACTGATGATGCGACTCGCCCCCATTACCTTTCCAATAGCCATGCTGGCAGGCCTTGGTTGGTGTATTGGCATTGCCTTACTCGAACAACCTCATAGCGTAGGCTACGCACTTACTCGGCATTGCCTGATGGTATTCGTGGTACTCGCTCCTTGGCTGACATTAAAACTCACGTTCTACGTGATTGTCAGCCTAGGACGTAAACTGGGGCTCATCCCGTCTGCACGCCCAACGTACAGCCTAGGTTATGAAGAATCCCTCTATTGGTTCAGAGTATTGGCGTTCTTCGATGGCAAACGCAGTCGTATGCCAAAAAAGCCAATCAGGCGAAATTAGCAAGCCCCCATTTGCTCACTTACTGTGGGCAGTTGGGACAATGGGGCAACACTAGATATAGCAAGCTTTAGAGGGTGAATAAGAGGTAATTAAACTGCCCCAAGGAATGGGGCAGTCGGGGATGCGGTAAGAACTCCTAACCGCATCAAAAATGCCAAACTTGCAAAAGTCCCAAAATGGGACTAACATCTGTTTATGAGAATTATCGCATTATCAACCTTAAAAACATTTTGGGAAGACAGCCCAGAATACATCGACGCTAAAGAGCCAACTTTAGCGTGGTATAGGCATGCATTAAACGCTGATTGGGGATCACCGGCGGATGTGAAACAGGACTTTGGAAATGCCAGTATCCTCAAAGATGGGCGTGTCGTGTTTAACATTGCCGGTAATAAATACCGATTAGTCGTTTGGATCAATTATGCCTACAAGGTGGTTTACATACGGTTTATCGGCAGCCATGCACAATACGATCAAATTGATGTGCAAACGATTTAAAGCCAAAAGGTAGTAACAAGAGGTAAATATAATGGACATCAGACCTATTAAAACAGATGCCGACTACCGCGCGGCATTAAACGACATCGAAAACCTAATGATGGCGGAGCCAGATACCGTTGAAGGTGAAAAGCTGGACATTTTGGTTACGTTAGTCGAGGCCTACGAAGCAAAACATTTTCCAATGGATTTGCCAGACCCTGTTGAGGCAATAAAGTTTGAGATGGAGCGCAAAGGCTTAACGGTTAAAGATCTTGAACCCATGATAGGTAAAAGCAATCGTGTTTATGAAATCCTAAACCATAAGCGATCACTCACGCTAAAAATGATTTGGAAACTTCATGAAGGGTTAGGTATTCCAGCAGAGTCGCTGATCAAGCCACCGCAAGTTCGCGCTTCATAGTGCTTCGAATCAAAATTAGTTTGTTATGAATGATGCTCGCTACCCAAACATTTCTGCTATTGATAACAGGCTAGCTGAGCTTGAAAACGAAAAGCAACAGCTTCTCGCATTAAGAGAGGCTTTGCGTAGCGCTCAAAACGAGCGTTCAGTACAGACATTCACGCCAGCACAAAAGGTCGCCCTGTTCAGACAACGATTTCGTGGACGAGAGGATATCTTTGCCAATCGTTGGCAAAACCAACAGGGCCGAAGTGGCTACTCCGTAGCCTGTGATAATGAATGGGTAAACGGGGTTTGCAACAAACCCCGCATTAAATGCCAAGACTGTTCACACCGAAAGTTTAGCGAACTAAACGAGCGCATTATTTACAGGCACCTTGCCGGTCATCAAGTGGTCGGGCTGTATCCCTTAATGAAAGATAATACGTGCTATTTGTTGGCAGCCGATTTTGACAAAGGCTGTTGGCAAGAAGAAGTCAAAGCAATGTCCAAAGCGTGCCAAGCGTTTGATATTCCCCACGCGATAGAAATCTCGCGTTCTGGCAACGGGGCGCACTTATGGATCTTTTTTGAAACCAATATCCCGGCGAACCAAGCTCGGGCACTGGGTTTCGCTTTGCTTGATAAAGCCATGGAAATATTTCCAAATCTTTCGTTTGACTCCTATGACAGGCTCTTTCCTAACCAAGATGTACTTCCTGAAGGCGGGTTTGGCAATCTCATTGCGCTACCACTTCAAAAGGAGGCTCGCCTTTCAGGCCGTAGTTGCTTTGTTGACAGTGATCTGAATTCCATCGATGATCAATGGCAGTACCTTGCTGGGCTTAAAACGCTCACTCAGTCGAGTATTGATCAACTCATAACAACCATTTCACCCAATACCCTATTGCTGTCCGAACAAGAGCTAACAGACAACCGCCCTCCTTGGGAAATCACGGCCAAAGCCGCACCAATAAAATTAGAGTCTTTGCCGAAAAACGTGACCATTACCTTGGCCAACCATATCTACTTTTTGATGAGCGAGTTACCTGGGCCACTACTGGCAGGTCTAAAGCGATTAGCGAGTTTTTCTAATCCTGTGTTTTTTAAAACACAAGCGTTGCGCTTTTCAACCCATGGCATTCCAAGGTTTATTTCCTGTGCTCGTATTGAAAACGGTTATCTAGCTCTACCGCGAGGCTGTCTTGATGACGCGATTGCTTTGCTACAAGAGCAAAATATTTCGCCTCTATTTGACGATAAGCGTGAAACCGGCAAACCATTATTGAAGCTTAGCCCCGAGTTCACTTTGCGAAAGAACCAGCGTGACGCAATGGCCGCAATATCTAAACACGACTTCGGTATTTTGCATGCGCCCACCGCATTTGGAAAAACGGTTACAGCCATTGGTATGATCGTAAAACGCAAAGTAAATACCCTAATACTGGTTCATAGCCGACAACTGCTCGAACAATGGCAAGAGCGCTTGCGCACGTTCCTACCCGAAGTAACCATTGGCAGTATAGGCGGAGGTAAAAGAAAGTCGAGTGGCATTATCGACATAGCCACCTACCAAAGCTTGGTCAATAAAAAAGACAACTCCATCACGCCTCTCATCCAAGACTATGGCCACATTATTGTTGACGAATGCCATCATCTATCTGCACCAAGGTTTGAAATGGTACTCAACGAGGTAAGAGCAAAATATGTATTGGGCCTAACAGCAACACCAGAGCGACAAGATGGTCATCAAAAGATCATTTTCATGGCGGCAGGGCCCATTCGCTACAAAGTGAAGCAAAGCCCTGATGAGCAATTTACTCAAACCGTGATGATTCATCAGCTCTACGATGTACCGTCAGCAGAGCTAATAACAACAGGTGAGCGTCCAAAAATAAGCGATGCCTACCGCTGGCTCGTCGATAACGAACAGCGCACGTCAAAAATCGTCTCAGACGCCTACGAGTGTGTTCAAAATGGCGGACACCCGTTAGTCCTTACAGAGCGTAGAGAGCACGCAGTGTACATACACTCACGACTTACCGAGATGGGTATAAGCACTGTCGTACTTAAAGGCGCCATGAAAGCTGCGGAACGCAAGAACGCTGATAATCATCTGCAATCGGCTCAAGTCGTCGTCGCAACAGGAAAATATGTAGGCGAAGGGTTTGACCTACCAAGACTGGATACGTTGTTTTTGGCCATGCCAATCGCATGGAAAGGTACTTTAGCCCAATATGCCGGTCGTATTCATCGTGAATCCGAAGGAAAAACACAAGTCACCATTCACGACTATGTAGACTGCGCCCTTCCTATGCTGCAACGCATGTTTAAAAAACGCGAGAAAAGCTACAAGGCAATGGGATACGCCCTTGAGTACATTGATGACAACAGTAATAAGCAAGCTGCACTCAAGTTGGTAAACGCCTCTTCAACAAATACCAAGTCAAATTAGCAAGCCGCTCTTCGTTCAACACTTCCCCATGCCTTTACCCCCATACGCCAAAACCACTATCCGTTTGGCTTTTGGATCGAGAAGCCAAACAGGGAAATTAGCCTATTTACTGTTTGGCGTCTCGATTGAAATCCAACGCTGCTAGGCCTTGCCGGTACTGGCGCAAAGCAAGATTTGGCACTTTTTGCACTCTAAACCAACCTCGACTCCAACGTACAAACCGTTTGATTTTTTAAACCCAGAATGCAAACGATCGTTTGGCGTCTCGATTTTTTTGCACTAGCCAAATGCCGCCAAACAGCGCCGTATTGGACTATGTATATCAAACGGTTAGCCGCAAACAGGCCATAACAAAAAACCGATTTGACTGGTTAGTTTGATGGCCATTTCTTTCATCTAATTCACCACCGCGTCTGCATCCGACCACTGAAAATAGACGGCATGAAGAACCAAAAGGTGATAAGTGACGTGTTATGGGCAAGTGGCAACAATTGGGATAGAGAATGGATACAGCAGGTGGTCGCTTTACTGGTTGGGCATGGCACGTTTACCCTCTACCCAGCACTAAGCCATTGCGAGAATGCGGCCGAACGCCTAACCCGCTGGCTGACCTACCAGTTACCGCGCGTTAAACAAGCGCACCCAGGCTGCCCGATTCACCAATGGCTCAATAGCATTGGCGCACAAGTGATCGTAGAGAAATGGCAGAGCCCCGAGCAATGGCCAAACCTGTATTGGCTGCCTTTACCTGAGGTTGATGGCCAAGCGCAAGGCGGGTTGGTTTTGTTACCGGCACATTTTTTACCGGTATATATGAACGGCACAATACAAACCAGAACATTGCAAGCAAACACACCGGCCAACGCCTGTATCTTTTGGTGCATCACGCCTTTGTCTAAAACAGGAAAGCGCGCTATCTTGCACCCCAAACAGCAAAACCGCGCATTTTGCCTGCCCAGTAAGCCAGAACAAATAGGAAAATCGTGCACGGGGTTATTAGTGAGCGGTTTAAGAAAAGAAAGCCAAAAACGAAACGCCAACGTGATCAGTCACCAGTTAAACCTAGCGCTGTTGCACCACCTTTGTGGGCCGGAGAATGATGTGTGGATTACGAACAAATGCTTTGTTAACGACAAGAAGGAAACTCAACAACAAGGCTAAATAGTCGCCCCTGAAAAACACCCTTTACGCACGGACCAAACTCAGGCTCTGTGCGTTCATTTCTCTTCTTTCCAATAACCCGATCAAA